>CAJXXJ010000092.1 GCA_913062745.1 uncultured Phaeodactylibacter sp. | reverse complement strand
GAGTTCATGGCCGGCAAACTGCAAACCGCCCGCCTGACGCTGGAGGAGCTGGGCGAGCTGCCGGAAAGCTATCAGCGCATACAGCGGGAGCTGCTCCTGGCTATCGATATTATTCAGGCAGAGACGATTACCGCAGCCATGGAGAACCGCCTGGCTACTGAGATTACCGAAGTCTTTGACGATGAGGCCACGCAGTGGCAAACGGAGCAGAACAATCAGGAATTCATCCTCGACCTGCTGGCTTATCGCCTGGAGCAGCAGGGAGACCCTGTACTGGCGAGCCTGCTGCGCCGGCGCATGCTGAATGAGACCAAAGCTGACCCGCAGCCGGCAGCCGTGGATACGCTGATCGCGCTCGTCAATCAGACCAGCCACACGCAGCTGGAGTTGCTGGCGCTGAAGCACTTCACCGGAAACAAAACGCCCTGGAATACCTTCCTGCTCACCTCTACGGAGCAATTGCACGATATCTCCCTCGAGCTGCTGGAGCTCAAAGCGCGGCTGTTGATGCGCGACCCAAGCCAGCTGGAGGAGGCTATTGCTATATTCGACAGCCTGCCGGCCCGCTTTGATTTCCGGCTGGAGCACAATCCGTTCAATGCGCAGATCAATGACTGTATCCGGGATAAAGACTGCAAGCCCCGTACGAGCGCCCGGTACACTCGGGACAGCTTTGCACAAAAGCTGCTGGACATCCGGAAGCTGGCAGAGGAGGGCAATAGCGCGATGGATTACTACCTGTTGGGCAATGCCTATTACAATATGACCTACTTTGGGCCTGCCTGGTACGTCATTAACTACCACCGCAGCGGCTCCTACTATACCGGCTTTACAGATTGTTCGGCCGCGCTGAACTTTTACCAGAAAGCGATGCAGCTGGCGCAGGACGAAGAGCTGGCTGCCAAAGCCTGTTTCATGGCTGCCAAAGCGGAGCAGAACCTCTACCTGATGAAATTGCAGGCGGAAGGCGGCGACTGGTGGGGGCAATTTACGATACAGGATTGGGGCGATACTGACGAAAACTACGAGCGCTATCAGGCAAACATCCGGGCAGCGGGTTACCGGACTTACTTCCAGCGGCTGCAAAAGGAATATGCGGATACCGATTTCTACGACCGGGCCGTCCGGGAGTGCAAATACCTGGAGTATTATGTGAGCCGCTCCTAAATTGAAAAGGCCGCAGCGCGGAATGCGCTGCGGCCTTTGGGTTTAAAAAGCTAACGATTACAGGCTGTCAATCGTGCGCTTCAGTTCGTGCTTGTTTTGGCCGAGGCGGGACTGAAGGCGGCCGATCAGCTGATCTTCTTTGCCTTCGGTGTACTTTAAGTCATCGTCGGAGAGCTCTCCGTACTTTTCCTTCAGTTTACCGCGAATTTGTTTCCAATTGCCTCTGATTTGATCTTCAAGAGCTGTCATTTGGATAAAGTTTTGGGTGAAAAAAATATAGTCTTTGCAGCTTAACGGCAATAAATCGGTCATGCCCATCTGAGGCTTTGGGAAGCCGGCAGGGCCCAATTTATTGGCTCCGCTGCTTAGTCGTAATCATTGTCGCTTAGCTCCCGGTCAATTTCGCTGAGTGTCCGGTCCACATTGGTTTTGAAATTGTTCCAGCCCTCTTCGGTAGTGCGTTCTACCTGTTCGAGTTCCCGGTCCAAATCATTATTCCAACGTTCGAGTTCGTTATATTCTTCCTGCATCTCAGCACGGGCTTCGGCGGAAGCGTTTTCCATATTGGCTTCGATTTCTTCCATCTCTTCCTGCAGTGCTTGCTGGGTTTCATTGATATTAGCTTCCAGCTCTTCCTGCTCTGCGCGGAAGGCATCGCCGATTTCCTCACCGGCGCTTTCGAGGTCTTCTTCAGCATCTTCCATATTGTTGCCGGCGTCTCCGCAGGCTACAATGCCGACGGATAAAATGAGGCTGAAGAAGATGGTCCAAAATGCATTCGTTTTCATGGTTCCTAGATTTAAGTGGTTATAGTTAAGTTTGATTAATAAAAGCGGTCACCATCTTCGTCTTCCGACTCTTCAATCATGCCCGGGTTAGTATCAGCTTTGCCCACTTCTGTCCGCTCCAGGCGGTTGAAGTAGATTTGAAAGCCGATTGAGAAATCAATCTGATTGGTAAAGGTGGTTGTTTCGTTGTTCTCGCCCTGAAAATTGTAGGTAGCATTACTGCGTGCCCAGTTGTAATTGACAATAGCTTCTATACCGATCCCATCTGTACTGTAGATGGTGAAACCGGGACCAATGCTTGCCGCAAAGACATCATTGGAGACCGTTTGTTGGTCTTCATCGATGCGGATTTGGTCCTCTGAGCTGCCGAAGCCGAAGTTGGCTTGCAGGAAAAAGGCCTTGTCCACGCCTACTGGCAGGTAGTACCGGAAAAAAGGTCCAAACAATAAATCACTGTCGTATTCCGTCTCATACTCGGTATCCGGGTCGGAAAGGTCGACCGGCTCTTCTATTTCGTTGAGCGTGTAGTCCATGCCGATGCCAATTGAAAACTGGTCAGCAACGAAGTAACCGATACGGGGCGAGATGCTAAATTGGGTGGCACGGGTCCCTTCGTTGGAGATGGAGGTACCGGAATTTACGATTTCAACCGAAGAACTGGCAGTGGAAAAGCCCATCGTTCCTCCGATCATGAAATTTCCGGCATCCGATACCCTTTGGGCAGACATAGCCGTCAAAAACAGTATGCAAAAAGCAGTAGTGAGAAAAATATGTGGTTTCATTTATGGTTTTTTTCCGTGCTTGAATACCGGGGCATCTATTGAACGGAAGGCCCTGCTGCATGTTCGTTTTTCAGTCAGATGATTATCTTAGCGTTATTATCAAAATCAGATATACAATATGAGTTTGAAATCTTTATGGATTGCGGCTCTGCTGGCCTGTTCAGCGAGCTTTGCACAGGCACAGGAAGTGATGTCTTTCACCGAAGCGAAAGCTGCCGGTTATGACTTCAACGAAATGGGGGAAAAGTACCTGACGGCCTACACCCGGGGCAAGCTGGACACCTGTGCGTTTCCGGGCATGCGTGACTCTTTGATGCAGACCTACCAGGTTATGCTCGATGAGCTGACGCTTTACCTCAATGACAAGCGCTTCGAGTGGGGCAAGGCCAACCGTGGTTTTTTCCGCCTCTACTTCAATGAAGATGCAGAGCTGGAGTACTTTTTCTATAACCTGCGCGGACTGGAAGAGAAGCAGGAAGAAAAGATGAAAAAGCTGGTGGAGAAATTCTACGAAGACTACCGCTTCCCGATGAAGGCAGAGATGCCATTCTACATTTTCGGCCCGGCCAAATTGATTGACACCGCAAAAAAATAAGCTTATGCAGCGCGCCATCCTTATCCCCTTCCTCCTGGTCGCCTTCGCTGTCAGCCTGAATGCTCAGCCATTGCAATTTACAGTGGAGCAGGGTGTGCTCGAACGGCCCGGCCTGAAAGCTATACTGGTGAGCAATCAGTACGGCGTACTTCGTTATTTCACTTTTGCCGGAAAGCTGGAAGACGGGCAGCCTCATCGTTTTTCAGTAATGCGGCGGCGGGGCGAGCAACTGGCGCTGACCCTGGTGGAGGAAGAGGAGCGCGATGGCTTCTACAGTTTTCGCAATTCCACCTACACCAATCTCTCCGACAGCTGCCGCATCGAAGCGCTGCAGACACAAACGGGGCCGAGGCGGAATTTCCGTACTGTAAATATCAATGTGACTGATGTAGAGGGGATCAACAGCGTCAGGCTGCGGGGCCCGCTTGGGCGGCGCACCGAATTCCGGATTACCGGGGACGGCCTTCGCATCAAGGGCTCCGTACTGGAGCGCACCGGCATTTACGCGCTGATGCAGTTTCCGGATGAAGACCACTTCCGCTACTACATGCAGCCGATGGATGAGGAAAATGAGTTTGAAATTCAAACCGATGCGCTTGGAGACTCCGTAGCCTTCACGCCTCTGCTCCTCCCCTACTCCGCCGACTGGAGCGGCAGCGTTCAGGGCTATCAGGGAGGTACGCCCTACTATTTGCACTACCGCCGTCAGGGCATGGGCGATACCGACAGCCTTGAAGTGGAGGTGCCGGTGGGGGAACGCTTTGATTCCGTTTTGATCAGCCTTTCCGCGCTGCAGGAAGAGGGCACAGCCTATTTTAAGACCCTGGACCAGCTGCCCGCGCGCCTGGATACCTTTTTGTTTGAATCAGATTTCGACAGCCTTACCAATAAGAGCTTCACCTTTTCAGCAGTGGAAGAGGAAGGCGATTACTATGCCGTTTCCTACTACTACAGCCTGGGGCAGGGCCGCCCCATCCCCAGCTGGCACGTATGGGGCGCGATGCAGGGCCGGCAAAATGTTGATTTCATCCTCCCGGACCTGCCGCAGGAGCTGTACGAGATTATGCCCGAGCTGGAAGAAGTCGTAGCGCCCATCGCGGTGGACAAAACGAGCTTCCGATGCACCCGCCGCTGCACGGAGTACGATTTTGGGCGCCACCCTGCTTTACTGGAGGATAACGAAGGGCGCTTTTACCACGGCTTCATCAGCCGCCGGCATTTACAGGAGCTGGAGGATTAAGCTATTGCTGAAAGCCTGCCGGCAAAATCACCCACACTACTAGACATTTTTCAAAAGGGATTGATTTTTTCAGCCTCCGCACGCCCCCTAGCCCCCTAAAGGCGGGAACTGCAGCCCGCAAAAATCAATCCTTTTTACTCATGAAATCCATTTTGTCTAGTGGTTTGAAAATCACCTTTCCTGACGCTCCAGGACGAAGATATCATCCTGCTGCCCTGCCCACAGCCAGCGCCGGAAGGGGAAGCGCTGTAGCTCCCGGTAGCCTGGCACCGGCCCGAAGGCGATCATCCAGCGGTCGTCATTGACCCACCACCAGGACTGCCCCGGCACTTCCTGCCGCTCCCGCTGGTAATTGTACCACCCGTTGTACTCGTAGCCGGCGTCCATCTGCCGGATGCCCACCCCTTTTTCCTGAAGCCATTCGTAGGCCTGAGCGCGTGCCCGATTCCAGGCCAGGTAGTCGCGCGTAGCCAGCAGGCTGAACAGCCCAAAAACCAGCAGGAGCAGGTACCGGCGGAGCGGCTTCGGCTTTTCCACGAAAGTGGTAAAAAACAGCAGGGCAGACAGCACGCTCAGCAAAATATAGCGGTCGAAGAAGGCGGTTACCGACATGACGAGGAAGTTGCCGGCATTGAGCAGGAGCAGGAAGGTGAAAAATGCACGATGCGAAGGCTGCAGTACACGCCAACGCTGCCAGGCCAGCACGCTCAGCACCGTAGCCGACAATTGGCTAAGGTAGCCCGTGCCCACCATTAGCGGCAGCGGGTACTGTGGCGTATTCCGGGACAGCCCCAGCGTGTAGACATCGGCCAGTAATTCCGGGCCAAGCCCCCAGTTGTAAAGGATATTCCCACCGTAGGGAAAGTTTTTGCCCACCGCATACTGTGCCGCCAGCAGGACACCGTTGGCCAGCAGTACCACCAGCAGCGGACGGGTACGCAGTATACCCGTGCGCCGTATCGGATCCAGGAGAAAAGGTATCAGCGGAAGGCTGAAAAAGCCGAGGTACACCCAGCTTTTGAGGGCCCGCCGCGCCATTTCCGACAGGTTGTGCAGCGGGTCCGCCAGCAGCTCGCCCAGCAGCTGATCGGAAACCGGCAGGAAATTATCTGCGATGCCCAGGGCCGGTTTAGCCAGGCGTTCGTAGCCCAGGTAAATACCCGCAGCGGCCAGTAAAGAGATAAGCAGCCAGACCCAGCTATGCAGCCGTGCGCGCTGATCCAGTACATACCAACCGGCCAGCGCCGGCAGCAGTAATACCCCCGGCTGCCGGTTGAGATACGCCAGTATGCTCAGGCCCGCAAACAGCGCCAGCCAGCCGCCCGAACGCTGCTGCTGAAACCGCAGTGCCGCCCAGGCCGCCCAGAGCACTACCGCCAGGAAGGGTACATCCGTCATAAAGGAAAAGGACAGGTGGAAGTACATCGGGCTAAACAGTACCGCCGAGGTCCCCAATAATGCCAGGGACTGCGGCTTGCCGAGCGAGCGGAGTATCTGATAAACGGCCAGCCCGCCCAGTCCGGCAGCTACCCAGGTGGAGATGCGCAAGTGCTCGAAGCTAAAGCCTCCGGGCAATTCGCAAAACAGTGCGCCCCAGTAAACCTGCAGCAGGATATTGGGGGAAAAGTAGCCCATCATTTTTAGCTGCCCCTGCTCTACCAGCTGCTGTACCGGATAGGCGTACTGCCAGTCGTCATTGAGCGGGAAATCGCCCCGAAAGCCAACCAGCAGAGCTGCCGCAATCCAGCTGAGACACAACAGGCCCGTGGAAATCCATGCGTTCTTTTTCATCATTAAAAGCCGGGCAGCCCGAGCCGCCCGGCTGTCCTTTTACTCTTGTTCCAATTGCCGCAGCAGCTCATCGACGGCGGCTTTCAGTTGCTGATCGTAGCCCTGCCGCACTTTGCCCGGCTCATTAGGCTGCCGGATATCCGGCTCCAGCTGATTGTTCTCGAGGTATTCGCCCTCATTCGTCACCACGCCAACCTGCGGAATGCCAAAGATCAGGTCGCCGGTATGCAGGCGCTCCCACCAGACGGCAGTAGCGGTACCCGGCACCGGCATCCCCACCAGCTTGCCAATACCGAGGGCTTTGTAAGCGTAAGGGAACATATGCGCATCGGAGTAATTGCTCTCGCTCATGACCACTACGGAGGGCTTGCTCCACTTGCTGAGGGGTTCACTGCCCAGGTTCTGGCCGCGGGGCATCAGGGTGACGTAGGGCTCGCCGCTGAGAAAAGTCGCCAGGTCATCGTGCAGCCAGCCGCCCCCGTTGAAGCGGGTGTCCACTACCAGGGCTTCCTTGCTGGCGTGCCGGCCCAGCACCTCGTCGTATACGGTGCGGTAACTTTCGTCGTTCATACCGCGTACGTGCACGTAGCCGATGCGGCCGCCAGACAGCGAATCCACGATATCCCGGCAGTTTTCCACCCAGCGCTCGTAGCGCAGCTGATTCTCCGCGCCGCTGCTGATGGGCTCCACGCGGGCTTCGTAGCGTTCTTTATTCTGCGGGTCGTACAGCTGAAGCAGCATCGGCTTGCCGGCCTGCCGGTTGAGCAGGCTGTAGAAGTTCACCGTGCCCTGCAGTTCCTGCCCGTTGACGGCTTCTATGATGTGGCCGGCCGCTATGCGCGCGCCGTCCTTGTCCGCAGGCCCCTTGTCCATGACTTCCGTGATGCGCATGCCGTCGCCCTCGTAATCTTCGTCGTAGTAAAGGCCCAGGGAAGCCGTTTGATCGCCATCGGATTTGTCCGGGCGGTAGCGGGCACCGGTGTGGGAAGCATTGAGCTCGCCCAGCAGTTCGCTCAGCATATCCGCAAAGTCCTGATTGTTGTTGATGTGGGGGAGAAAACGGCGGTAGTTGTCCACGTACATATCCCAGTCTGTACCGTGCAGCTCCGGTTTGTAGAACTTCTTGTCCACCTGCCGCCAAACGTGCTCAAAGAGGTAAGCGCGCTCCGCCTGTGCGTCCACGGTCATTTCTCCGTCGATGCCGATGCCTTCCGCTTCTCCGGATTCCAGGTTGACTTTTTTAATGCTGCCGCCGGCGAGCAGAAAGAGGTGCTTGCCCTCCTTGTCCGGAATCAGAGCACTGCCGGAGGGGCTGTTGAGCTTGGCCAGTATTTTGGTCTCCCTGCTCTTCAGGTCGGTTTCCCAAAGGTCGTAGCCTTTTTCAAAGCGGGCCAGATAGTAGAGCTTGGTCCCTTCGTCGTTCACGTAGGCATCGCTCAGGTCAGAAGAATGAATGGTGAGCCGCACGCGGCGGTCGTCGATATCTTCCAGCTCCAGCTTAAGCGGCGCTGCTTCCTCCTCTTTGTCTTCGGCATCCGCTGCATCGTCCTTTTCTTCCGCTTCTTCCTCCTGCTCTTTTAGCAGGCGGTATGCCTCCTCGTCCAATTGGAAGCGGTCATAGGCTTCCTGCGTGAAGAACAAGGCATAGGCATCTGCTTCCCCGCCCCAGCTGCCGTGGTTTTTCTGCCCGTCGCGGTTGGAGAACCACAGCATCATCTGCCCGTCCATCATCCACTGCGGCCGGTTCGCACCGTAGCCGCTGTGTGTCAGGTCAGTCACCTCGCCGCTGCCGTCTGCCCGGACCAGGCCGGCCTGCGAAATCCACTGTTCAGGCTGCAAAAACTCCACTAACAGCCACTTGCTGTCAGGCGACCATTCGTAATGCTGATCGCCATCGCTGTAGGAATAATTGCGGTCGCCGGGCAGTACTGTGCGCACCGCTTTATTTTTCAGGTTAATGACGCGCAGGGTGGTCCGTTCCTCTAAGAAAGCCACTTCTTCGCCATTCGGCGCGTAGGCCGGCTGAAACTCATCGGCCGGGGTATTGACCACCGGGCTTTCCGCTATCAGGGTAGCATTGAAAAAGTAAGGCTCTTCTTCCCGTTTGATGCTCGCCTGGTAAACGTCCCAGCTGCTGTCGCGCTCCGTAGCGTAGAGCAGGCGGCGGCCGTCCGGGCTGAAGGAGACGCTGCGCTCCTGCTCCGGAGTGTGGGTGATGCGGCGGGTAGTACCTTCGACCACGCTGCTGACGAACACTTCCCCCCGGTAGACAAAGGCTACCTCTTTGCCGTTGGGCGAAAGGGCGAGCTCGGTAGCCCCACCCTTTACGGCGTGCAGCTCGGTCATACTGTAGCGCTCTCCGGTGGCAATCTGTACCGGCACTTTGCGCGGTTCTTCTCCTTCCCGCATGGTATACAGCTCGCCGTTGTAGCTGAAGCAAAGCAGCCCGTTATCACTTACGCTGAGGTAGCGCACGGGATGGGTGTCGAAGGTGGTGACCGGTTCCCGCATCATCGGCTGGTCTACCGGCATTTTGAATACATTGAAACTGCCGCTTTCTTCACTCAGGTAGTAGATGGTATTTTGATTGGGCATGAAAACGGGGTTGCGGTCTTCCCCCGCGAATTCGGTCAGTTGGCGGAAGCTGTCTGCCTTCATATCGTACAGCCAGACATCCCGCGTCACGGAAGAGGTATGATGCTTCCGGAATTCATCTTCGTACCCCTTTCGGTCATGGTACACAAGCCGTTGCCCCCGGCTGTCAAATTTAGCGTCAAGGGCAGGAACAGCCAGCAGCTGATGCGGTGTGCCTCCTTCAACAGATACCTGGTACAGCTCCGGCAGCACACCGGAAGGGAACTGCTGATTGCTGGCAATATCGAGGCGGGCAGAGGAAAAGATAAGGTGCTTGCCATCCGGCGTAAATGCGGAAGGCCGGTCGCCCGCCGCGTGGTAAGTCAACCGCTTTGCAGCGCCTCCGCCCACCGGCATGATGAACACGTCCGCATTGCCGTGACGGGCGGAAGCGAACGCAATCTGCCGGCCGTCCGGCGACCAGACCGGGGCGTAGTCATTAGCTTCGTGCAAAGTAACCGGGTAAGCCAGCCCGCCGCTGGCAGGCACCAGGTAGATGTCCCCTTTGTAGCTAAAAGCAATGGATTGCCCGTTGGGCGAAATGGCCGGGTAGCGCATCCAGAGCGGAGATTCGGCCTGAGCGTTCAGCAGGCTTAGGAATGCTGTTGTGGTGAGTAGGGTCAGTAGTGCCCGTCGCATCGTTTTTTAATTTGGTATGTGGACGAATATAAGC
>CAJXXJ010000091.1 GCA_913062745.1 uncultured Phaeodactylibacter sp. | reverse complement strand
CCCTCGGTGGCCGGCACAGGCTCCACGGCCGGAGGTTCTGACTCTGCCATGGGATCGGCTACCGAGGCCGGCGGCTCCATCACCGCCTCGTCCGGATGGTCAGACTCCCCATTGGAGCTGTTGCCTTTCACGAGCGGTTCTGCCGGGTTAGGTTCCGGCAGCGGCGTATCTTCACCCGGGTAACCCGTTTCATCAGCCGGCGGCTCAGTTTCTGTCTCCGGCAACGGGGCGGGCGCTTCGGGTTCTTTAGCCGGCGGTGCATCTGCTTTCCATACGCTGTAGAAATCGGGGTAATCCAAAATATTGTCCAGTTCCGACAGCGGCTGCCGCAAATTGCTGATGCCTTTAACTTTTTTCTCCTGCAGCTCTTCCAGGCTGTCCCGCAGCAATTTGCGCAGCAGCGCCTCCTTTTCAGGGGCCAGCTGATGCACCTTGGTATTGAGCGGCAGCTTGAGGTCAAACAAGTTGCGCTTGTACTGCATCTTCAGCCAGCGCTGCAGCAAAAACTGCCGGACCGCTTGAGGCAGTTTTTTCCGGCGCAAAAGGAAGTTGCGGTGCCCGTCGAATAACTTCAGGGCATCGATCAATTTACTGTGGGTACGCTCTATGGCACAGGCCCATTCTTCTGCCATCAGGCTAACCGGCTCGAAGGCAGCAGATTCTGCATAGGCGTGGATGAGCTTACCGGAGTTACTCAGGGGCTGCTGATCGGGACGAAGGCTCGACCGGGCCAGCAGCTGGGTATAGGCGCTTGCTGCTTCCCCCACTGCTTTATCAGCAAAGCGGCGCTTGCGGAACTTCGGCTTTTTGCGGTTCAGCAGCTCATCATCGGGCAGAGCTTCTATGATTTTTTGTGCAGCCTGTTCGGCAAGCTCGGCGTTGACCAGGCCCGCGTACGCTTTGGGGTTTTGGTCCATAGCGTCTACCAGCCTGGAAAGCAGCATCGCCAGGCGGGTAATGGAGGCGTCTTTGCCAATAATCAGGCGGCGCATCTGTGGCCACAGCTCCGGGTAGTCGCCAACCAGCCGGATGGCCTCTTCGGGTTTGCTGGTCTTGACCAGTGCATCGAGTACCAGGCTCAATTCCGACTCTTCGGTGAATACTTCCCGGGCTTTCAGGTATTCTGCCACCAGTTCTACCGGTTTATTCAGGCGCTGCAGGTAGTAGACGCGCTCCAGCGGCTCCGTGGAGGCGCTGAGCTTCGCTTTGTAGTAGTCCTCGTGCTCGTAGCGCTCCGTAAGCTCCCAGTACTGAATGGCTTTCTGCGCCTGCCCGGCAGCCTGATGCAGGTAGGCCAGCGCGTTGAAGAAGGCATCGTCTTTGATCTTGATAGCCCCCAGGCTGCCGGCCAGGCCAGCAGCTTCAGCTTGAGCGTCCTTCAGCTCCTTACTCCAGTGCAGGATGAGCTCAGACAGCCGCTCCACCCAGGCTTTGCGCCAGCTGATTTTCCCGCGCAGGTCCGGCTCATCAACTGCCGACATCAACATACCGCCCAGCTCAAGGGCGGGTTCGTGATTATCTTCTCCGCTCATCAGTTGCGCAATGTAGCGCCGGATGCGCAGCTTCTTTTCCCCGCTGTCTTTGTGCAGGTCGATCAACTGCTGCCACTTCTCGCCTATCCAGTAGCACTCGCTGGCCTCCTCAAATTTTTTCATTTCCCGGAATTGGTCGCCGGCCTCTTCGTATTTGTACTCAAACTGCAGCGCTTTGGCCTGACAGTAAGCTACATCCGAATCGTACTTATCGCCCAGCTGCTGATAGGCTTTGGCGGCATCCCGCATTTTGAAGGCGTCTTCGTAGACCAGGCCGTTTTTGCGGTCCTCCTCGGCAATACGCAGCAAGTTGTTCACGTCCGTTTCGGCCAGTGTGTCCAGCTTGCCTGCCTCCAGAAACGGGATTTCAAATGCCTTTTCCCAGTTTTTCACCTTTGTGTCGCTGCAATTTAACTGCTGCAGGATTTTCCAGAAGTGCTCAATCCCTTGCTCCGTATCCACCACCAGGCAGGATTCCTGCGCCCGGGTGATAGCCACGTACAGCTTATTGAAGAAAAATGAAATCCGGAACTGCTCTCCTGACTCCAGGTCTTTGTAGGATTTGCTGCCTGTCAGTAATTGCCGCAGTAAATCTTCCGAAAATTCCCGGATGAACTGATCGCCGAATTTATACAGCACAATACTTGGATATTCGGAGCCTTTGGAGCGGGCGGCGCTTTTAATGATGTCCTTATCCTGCAGCCATTCATCCTGCTGTACGATCTTTTCCTCTTCCCCGTCGTTGCAACCGAGTATAAAGACTTGTCCGCCGCTGAGCTTTTCCCGCAGTCTGCGCTGTTCGTAGTCCAGGCAGTAGTAGGCCGGCGTGCTGCCACCGCCCAGCCGTTTGGCTTCCTGCGGCTTCTCCAGGTCAGTGGTTTCCAGATAGGTCCGCCGGAATAACTGCACTGCATTGGCGAAAGCCACCACTGCCGGGCTTGAGCGGTAGTTGAAGGTCAGCTCCGCGTCCAGGTCTTTTTTTAACCCGAATTTCAGCCCTTCGGTCAGTTCGTCCTTGAACAAGCGCTTCAGCTTCACCAGGCTGAAACCAGTGGGGTTGACCGTTTGGAAAGGGTCGCCGGCAAAGGTAATCGGCACCCGGTCCATATTTTCAAGATTGTAGTCTGAAAACAGAGAAAGCCGGATCAGCAGCTGCAGCTCTACCCGCGTAAAATCCTGTGCTTCATCACATAGGATCGCCATGTACTTTTGTTCCCGGGGAATGTCGTCGTACATTCCCAGAATATCACGTACGAGGTCAAGGCGGTCCCAGTAGCCCTTCTCTCTGAGTTTACGGTAGAAGGGGTTCCAAACATTTTCGTAGATCCCCCTGTAAATGGCCTGGTCTACAGTGCTCCGGTCTTTTTTCGGAAGCTTCATAAAGTCCTTTGGAGCAAATGCCTCCTGATCAGCGTCCTGCCCTTTAATAAAGGAGTGGATGATGTACCAGGCTATCTCTGCCGGATAGCGCCGGATGACCGAGTGGGGCAGGGCGCTGTTTTCGTAAAGCATTTTGAACCGGGCAAAATTGACGTATTTGTCTTCCGGATAATCCTCCGGGTCCTCGACCAGCTCCTCCAGCAGGAAGTGGCGGAAGGAGCGGAAGGAAGCCTGCAGCTTCTCCGGGTCTACTTCGATGCCCTGATATTCCGAATTGCTCATCAGTTTGTTGCGGGTGTCCTGCAGCGCCTGATTGAGGAGCTCATCGTTTTCCGTCAAAAAAATAATGGGAGCTTCGAACTCGTAAAATTGTTGCCGGTAGTAAATTTCAGCGTACAGATAGTACAGCATCTCAGACTTCCCGCTGCCTGCCTGCCCGTTGATGAACTTCGGGAAGTCGAACTCTTTCAGCAGCTCCAGTTGCTCCGGCGATAAAGCCAGGTTGGACTTATTGCTGTGAGTCTGAATCGCCCGCCATTCATCGCGGCCATTGTGCCGGTTCACGATGCCGGCCGGATAGGCCCTGACCGCACCTTTGCTAAAGCGTTCGATGCTATACTGATGGTGCCGCATACCGCGCAGCGGCTCGTAATGGATAGCGGCTTCTATTTTTTGTTGCTTCCGGTTTTGGTACTCTGCGGCCGGTTTTTCAAAACCGCCGTTGTGCAACAGCAGTACCCGTTCACCCTTTTCGGGTGGCCGGAATGCCTCGTAGATGAGATAAATGTCTTCGTAATGCGCTACAAACAGATGCCGGTGATCCGCTACCTCTTCCACCCGGTGATAATCGATGGTGCTCGTATCTTCGTTGTACACCGCTTGCAGTGCCCGGTAAAAGTCGTTCGCAAAATCCTTCATCTCCCCGTCGGAGAAGGCCATCCATAGCTGGGTTTCATAAATACTGAATTTGGGGTCGAGCCCGAACTTTTCATCCTTAAACCATTCGGTTAGCTCCCCGGGGGGCTCGGGCAGCTTGCGCTTACGCTGATCCAGGTACTCCCGGTAGGCGGCTTCGCCTGCTTTTTGGTCTTGTTCAGACAGCGGGAATTGATCTTTGTAAACGCCGCTCTCTATGTAGGGCAGCACCTTGCTGCGCCAGCGGGGCTCATACTTGTTCTGCGGGATGTACTCGCGCAGAAAATAGAAGGTGTGCTCCTCCTCTTCAAAGGGAAACTTGTGCTCCTGAATGATGACCCGCATGTTGGTGCCATGCCCCATCAGGCGCTGTATGTAGATGCCAGAGCGGTCGTACACCTTGAGCGTCTTGCTGGGCACAAACTTCTTTCGGGAGGCCAGCTGGTTTAGTTTTTGATCGACCTGTAAGCCTACGGAATGGTCTTCTTTGTCAAAGGATTCTCGGAATGAAGTGCAACGATACAGGAATGGCATAATGCTGCAGGGTTTAGCAGTGAGTTAATAGGTTGCCACCGGGTGGGGCGGCTTTCATCGGCTCTTGGGGAGGACACGCGATCATTGTCAAACGGCGTGTGGATTTGTTAAACGGGTACATGATTCCTTTTTATTGCCTGCCTTCGGAAAAATTCTGACGCTTCACGCGAATCGGAAAAAAATTGAACTTTATTTTCCAAAAAGCTTGCGCCGTATAAAAACACCCCCTATATTTGCACTCGCAATTGACGCACAGCGCAGCAGAAGAGCTGCAAAAACAAAATAAGGGCGATTAGCTCAGTTGGTTCAGAGCACCTCGTTTACACCGAGGGGGTCGGGAGTTCGAGTCTCTCATCGCCCACTAAAAGCACTGCAAATGCAGTGCTTTTTTTGTTTGTGCTATTCTCATTCTGCCCTTTCTCCCCTCATTTGCACCGCTTCAAAAACTGTCTGCCCCTTACATCCTATTCTGCAGGTCAAAATCGTTAACTTCACGATTCCAAAACTATACAGCCTGCATATTGCCATGAAAAAATTCCTGAAACGCCTGCTGATCATACTGCTCATCTTTTTCGTCGTCCTGATCGGGGCGGTATCGATCATTGCCGGGCTCTTTGAAGACCGGGTCGGGCGCACCCTGACGAGCGAGATCAACAAACAACTGACGACGGAGCTGACGATTGAAGGCTTCGAGCTGACCGTCATCCGCAGCTTCCCCAACCTTTCGGCTAACCTCCGTGGGGTACGCCTTGAGGGCAAAGGCGGCAGCGAGCTGCTGCGCGCCCGCGAAATTGCCTTCCGCTTCGGCTTGCTAAGCCTGCTGAGCTCCAACCTGCAAGTCAAATCCGTTATCATCAGCGACGGGGCACTGAATGTACGGGTAGCGAAAGACGGAACGGCCAATTATGACATATTTGCGGAAAGCGAAGAAACGAGCGAAGACGAGGGCGGCTCCTCCACTATCGACTTGCAGGAAGCCCGGCTGCAGCAGATTGAGCTTAATTACCAGGACCTCAGCGCTAAACAGGAAATCAAGGGCATAGTGGAAGACGCCCGTTTCTCCGGCGCATTTTCCAGCAGCAAATTCACCCTGGAAAGCGAAGCGGCGCTGTTTTCCGAATTTGCCGAGCTCGATGGTATCCGCTATCTGCCCAACACCCCGCTCGCCTACGAGGCAAACATCGCCGTGGACATCGAAGAGGGCATCTATACTCTGGAACAGGTGCGGCTTACCGTGGAGGAGAATGCCTTTGAGCTGGACGGCACGATTGAGCAGTGGGACAGCGGCACCTACTTCGACTTGTTTGCTACGGCCGAGGATGGCAACCTGGCAGGCGTACTCGCCTTGCTGCCCGCCCCCTATGCCGAAAGCCTGCAGGGCATCGAGAGCGGCGGCCGTTTTGCGTTTAACGCAATGGTAAAGGGGCAGGCCAACCAAAAGCAAAACCCGGAGATACGGGTAGAATTCAGCCTCGAGGATGGCCGGCTGAGCAGCGACCTGCTGGAAAAGCCTCTGAAAGATGTCAGTTTCAACGCCGTATTCTCCAATGGCAAGTACCATAGCAACCGTTCTTCCGTATTCACGCTGGAGCGCTTTACCGCCTACTTCAACCGGGAGCTGGTGGAGATGCGCCTGCGCGTCGCCAATTTTGACGACCCCGACATCGACTTTTACCTGGACGGGGTACTCCCGCTGGAGACCGCTTACGGCCTGCTGGGCAACCCGAAGATCACGGGTGGCGACGGCGAAGTGGAAATTAAAAACCTGGAAGTGAAGGGCGCCTACGCGGATATGATCCGTACGAGCCGCATCAGCCGGGTGCAGGCTTCCGGCGCCATAGAGTTTGACGATGCTTCCCTTTCTATTGAGGATGAAACCTTGCTGCTTGACCGCGGAGAGCTGCGCCTGGAGGGCAACCGCCTTTTCATTGACGGGCTGCGGCTGGAGGGTGCTGGCAACGATATCACCTTCCAGGGCTCCGCTTTTAACCTGCTGCCGGTGCTTTTTGCTGATTCCCTGAACACGCAGCGCGCGCAGCTGGAATTCGACGCCAGCCTGAAGGCAGAAGAAATGGATATTGACCGCCTGCTGCAGTTTGGCAGCCTGAGCCCGGAAGAGCAGGAGGAGCCGGAAGCGGTACGCGACTCCATCAGGGAGGCACAGATACAGGAGCAGGAAATGCTGGTGAATTTCCTCAACGGCGCGTTCCGGGCAGAAATCCGGTCGTTTAACTACGAAAAAATAGAGGGGCAGGACTTCAACGGGCAGCTCGACTTCCGCGGCGGCAGAATGGGTGTACAAGGGAAGGTGCAGGCCTTTGGCGGAAGCCTGGAGCTCGATGGCGAAACCGTATTCGAGCGGCGCCCCCGGCTCAAGGCCAAAATGGTATGCGAGGGGATCGACGTATCCACTTTCTTTGAACAGACCAATAACTTCGGGCAGGAAGTCCTGACCGCCCGGCACCTGAGCGGAGCGCTTGACGCGAAAATTGCCATCTACGCGTACTGGGATGAACAGGGGCACTTCCTGATGGACGATTTGCGGGTGCTGGCTGGTGTAGGCATTACCAACGGCGCTCTGAAAAATTTCGAGCTGCTGGAAGATTTCTCCACCTTCGTACATATCGATGATCTGCGCAATATCCGCTTTGTGGATATGCAAAACTTTCTGGAAGTCCGCAACGGGCGGCTCCTGCTACCCGCTATGTTCATCCGCAGCAACGCCATGAATATGACGATCAGCGGAGAGCACAGCTTTGATAATGAGATCGCTTACCACCTAAAGGTCAATGCCGGGCAGGTACTGGCCAACCGCTTCAAGCAGCACGATGCAGCCCTCGACCCCAAACCTGCCAAAAAAGACGGCTGGTTCAACCTCTACTACGCTATCCTCGGCACTATTGACGACTATAATATCGAATCGGCTAAGCGGCGCGTAAAGTCAGAATTTGAGCTCAGCTCCGTACGCAAGCGGGATATTCAGCGGGCGCTGGAGGAAGAGTTCGGTATCGTGGAGCTGATCGAAGAGCCGGAGAGCTGGAAGGATATCCCGGAGTTTGAGCACGATACTTACGAGCCGGAAGAGGAGGAGTATTTGGATTTTGATATGGGGGGCGGTGAGTGAAGTATGCGGCACCGTCGCACCTTAAACAGCCGATGAAAGGGGCCTAAACAGAGTCAGGCCCCCTTTCATCATTGGCACATTATTCGAATAGCACGTCCCCATCCATGTCCTCCGGGATATCCAGCCCCATGATGGTCAGTATAGTCGGCGCGATATCGCCGAGTTTGCCGGCCTTCAGCTTCCGCCCGTGCGTGTCTTCAGCGAGATAGAAGACCGGTACGGGGTTCATAGTGTGAGAAGTATGGGGGGAGCCGTCGTCATTTTTCATATAGTCCGCGTTGCCGTGGTCAGCGATCACAATCACTTCGTAGCCTTTCGGCAAAGCCTTTTCCATAAATTCTTTCAGGCAGCCATCCACCGTTTCGCAGGCTTTGACCGCTGCATCGAAGTCGCCGGTATGGCCCACCATATCCGGGTTGGCGAAATTGAGGCAGATAAAGTCCGGCTCGTTTTCCTCCAGGTCCTTGATGATGGCTTCCGTCACTTTCGGCGCGCTCATCTCCGGCTGCAAATCGTAAGTAGCAACCTTAGGGGAAGGGATCATAATGCGGCTTTCCCCCTCAAACTCCTTCTCGCGCCCGCCGTTGAAGAAGAAGGTCACGTGCGGGTACTTCTCCGTTTCCGCGATTCGCGTCTGCTTTTTGCCGGCCTTGGACAGCACTTCACCCAGCGTATTTTCAATATCTTTTTTGGAGAGCATGACGTGTATGCCCTCGAAGGTGGCATCGTAGCGCGTCATCGTCACAAAGTGGAGCGGCAGGGTCTTCATGCCTTCGTCCTCCATATCCTCCTGCGTCAGTACGCGGGTCAGCTGCCGGGGCCGGTCGGTGCGGAAGTTGAAGAACACCACAGCATCGTCCTCCGCTATAGTGCCTACCGGATTATCTGCCCCGTCCACGCAGACGATGGGCTTCAGGAATTCATCGGTTTCATCCGAATCGTAGCGCTGCTGAACCGTGTCCAGCACATCGGTCGTTTTTTCGCCTTGGCCCTTCACCAGCAAATCATACGCCTGCCGGGTACGCTCCCAGCGCTGATCGCGGTCCATTGCGTAGTAACGCCCTACCACCGAAGCCAGCTGAGCCGGTGATCCGTCCAGGTGCTCCACTACTTCCTGCAAAAAACCTTTGCCGCTCTTAGGATCGGTATCCCGGCCATCGGTAAAGGCATGTACGTACACTTTTTCCAGGCCAAACTCCGCCGCCGCATCACACAGCGCCAGCAAATGTTTGTAGTGAGAATGCACACCGCCGTCGGATACCAGCCCCATGAGGTGCAGGGCTTTGCCGTTCTCCTTCGCGTGTTGCATAGCCCCAACCAGCGCCTCATTCTTTTGCAGCTCTCCCTTCCGGATCGCGATATTGATGCGGGCCAGCTCCTGATACACCGTGCGGCCAGCGCCGATATTCAGGTGGCCGACTTCGGAATTGCCCATCTGCCCTTCCGGCAGGCCAACCTCCTCGCCAAAGGTAGTCAGCTCGGCATTGGGGTATTTTTCGTAAAGGCTGTCCACGTAGGGCGTATTGGCCTGCGCGATAGCACTGACCTCCGGCTTAGGGCCGTGGCCCCAGCCGTCCAGTATAACCAGTATTGCTCGTTGATTTTCCATAGGGGTAAATATATGAGTTTTGTCAGGGAAGCCAGCTATCTTTGTGTTAATTATACACTAAGCAAAAGCAGCGGCTTCCTCATCTAAGCAACCCCTGTGCAGCCTGCTGGTTTACTTACAATCCCCATTCCTTCAGCTGCTGTTTCCACTTCGGCTGTTTGCCCCCGCCCTTGCGCAGCTCCTGCACTGCGCCATCCCCGTAGCGCTGGGTATAGTAGCTCAGCGACTTACGCCAAAACCGGCGCTTCTCCCGCCCGCTCATCGCAGCTTCGTGGACTTCGTAGCACTCTTCCACGTAGGCGCGGAAGCGCTCGTCGTAGCGGGCCCATTTTTTATCAGACACCGGCAGATTAGCCGCTCGGGCTTCTTCCAGCAGCTCGTAGTAATTATCCAGAAAGGTATCCTTGTCGGCCGCGCACCGATCCGAAGTACAGGAGGATAGCAGGCTTGCCGCCAAAACGGAAAAGAGGAGGATTCGCTTCACTTTTTTTCTTTTGGAAACGGACGGTCGGGGCTTCGTAGTGTATCGGACATCAGCGCTGCACCCACTTCACCTGCTGTACCGGGCGGTCTTGCTGATACAGCAGTACATTTTTTTGATTAAGAGTACTTTCAGTGCAGGCGAGCGGTAAGCGCCTTGTTGCAAGATACAGTAGTACAGCCCCCGCTGCTGCCC
>CAJXXJ010000090.1 GCA_913062745.1 uncultured Phaeodactylibacter sp. | reverse complement strand
TGATGGCGTAGTCCATCAGGCTGAGGCCTTCGAAGGGCATGCGCATTACCCGGCTTTTGTCAATAACAGAATAGATCTGCTGTGCCCGCTCATCCTCGTACTGATTGACCATGAGCGTATTGCGTCGGCTGCTCGCTTTCCAGTTGATGCTGCGGTAGTCGTCGCCGCGGACGTAGTTTTTGATTTGCTCAAACTCATAACTGTGCCCTATGCGGCGAATCTTCTTGATGCCGGGGTGCTGCGCAATGCGGTCGAGGGCGCGCAGCTCCAGCTGCTTCATCTGCAAAATAGATGGATAAACCGGTATAGGGGTTTCTGCCGGTACGCTCAGGCGGCGCTGCAGCAGGCCCAGCGGAGTGGACAGGAAAAGGTTGAGGTTGCCAAATTCATAGGAGCCGCGCTCTACCGGGCGCAGCGTGTAGGACATTTGCTCTTCCTGGCCCGGTTTTACCTTGAGGTGCTGCATAAAGTCCCGCCGCTGGAATTGTACCGGGAGCTCGTCAATAAGCGCTATATCAAGCGGCAGCGAGCTGTTGTTTTCCACCCTGATCTGTACCTCGTTATCATCGCCCAGGCCAAATACCTTGGGCAGCCGGCGTTCGGCATGCACTTCCATCTGCCGGCCGAACAGCAGGATGCCGTCGAGTACGATGGCTGCAAGCAGGAACACCAGGAGCGCCTTGGCGGCCGGGAACAGTGCCGGCACCCAAAAGCTGATGACGAAGAAGGCCGTGAGGGCACTCAGCGCCCAGAAAAACCGGTTGGCGAGGAAGAGGGCTCTCATTAGCGGGGGACTTCTATTTTTTGGACAATCTGCCGGATCACTTCCCGGCTGCTGTAGCCCTCCATCTCCCGTTCCGGCGTGAGGATGACCCGGTGGTTGAGGACCGGATAAGCCACGTACTGTATGTCATCCGGCGTCACGTAATCGCGGCCATCCATGGCTGCTACGGCTTTTGACATTTTCATCACCGCCAGGGACGCCCGGGGTGAAGCGCCCAGGAAAAGGTTGGCGTTATTGCGGGTTTCGTGCACAATCTGGGCAATATAGTCGAGCAGCTCTTCCCGGATTTTTACCTGCTGCACCAGCGCCTGGCATTCGGTAATCTCCTTTGCTTCGAATACAGGTTTAACGACCTCCCGCTTGGCCATGCCAAAATCGGACTGGAAGCGGCGCAGGATTAGCTTTTCTTCCTCAAGCGCCGGGTATTCCAGGTTGATTTTTGCCAGAAAGCGGTCCAGCTGTGCTTCCGGCAGCTTGTAGGTGCCCTCCTGTTCGATAGGGTTTTGAGTAGCGATGACAAAAAACGGAGACTCCATCTGATAGGTGGTGCCGTCCACAGTCACCTGGTACTCCTCCATCACTTCAAACAAAGCAGCCTGAGTCTTGGCTGGTGCCCGGTTGATCTCGTCGATGAGCACAAAATTGGAAAACACCGGGCCGGAGCTGAAGGTGAATTCCGAGTTTTTCATATTGTAGATGGTCGTGCCGACCACATCGCTGGGCATCAGGTCTGGCGTAAACTGTATACGCGAAAAACCGACGTCCATAGACTGAGCCAGCAGTTTGGCGGTCAGGGTTTTGGCGATGCCCGGTACGCCTTCCAGCAGTACATGCCCGCCGGAAAACAGTGCAGCGATAAGGAGGTCAAGCATTTCCTCCTGCCCGATGATCAGTTTGCGCAGCTCTTCCTTGATGCGGCTCACAGCGACGCTGATTTTCTGCATAGCCGGGTCCGGAGGTTGCCAGCGGCCCTGTTCTTCGCCGGTCAGGGGAGCGGGCGCCTCATCCTTTTCCTGTGGGCGGTTGTCCTGTTCTTCGTTGTGCTCGTCTAAGGCCATGCTTTACTTCGTTTGTTGGTAAAAATCGTGAATGAGTTGGTGAAAGTCAACCAGCGTATTGCTTGAGATAAAGGAAGAGCTTTCGATATTTTGGTGCAGGGTCAGCAAGCGTTGCAGTTGCTGCTGCGGGTAATCGGCTTTGTCCGCCAGCTGCTCTGCAAAATGCTCATCGAGCTGCTGTGTGGGGATGCCGTAGCGCTGCCGGACGTGGGCCAGGAAGAGCTTCATCTGCTGCAGCGCCATCTGCCGGTGGTTATTTTGCAAAAAATACAGCCGGCCGATGGTAGACAAAAACTCCATAGAGGTATTGGTGTTGGGCTCCAGGGTGGGCACAATGCGTTGTCTCCGCTTGGCGCGGAAAAGCAAAAACAACAGCCCCATGCTCAGCAGCAGGTACCATGCCCATGCCAGCGGCGGTTGGCTGAGGATGTAGCTCAGCGGGCTTTTGTCGTCAAGCGAGCGCCGGCCGGAGCCACCGTTAGCGCGCCGGCCAATTTCCTCCGGCACTTTGCTGTAGCGGTCCCAGAAGACAGGGCCATCAACGGGCAGGTGCGAAAGTGCCCGTTCGGCGTAAGCCAGCCCGTCTTCTTCCAGTAGCTGATAATTGGAAAAGGCGATGGGCGTAGTGTGCAGGTAGAAGGTTCCCTCGCCGTGGGAGATGCGGGCAAAATTGGGCAGCAGCCCGTCGATATTGCCCAGTCTTGTGAGCCCGCCCCGGTCTTCGCAAAAGTAGGTTTCCCGCAGGTAAGTCCATGCGTAGGGTCGAATACCCGGCCCGGAGCGGTAGTCCATCGTAAAAGCGGAGTCGCGCCGCAGGCTGGGGTGCAAAAAGTTGAGCTGCACGCTGCTGTCGATCAACGACTCGTAATCCACCCAGCCTTCATTATCGCAGCCGGGCTGATAGATGCGCTCGCCCAACCGCCAGGGCAGCGTCTTGCTGGAGATGAAGGCCTCATTGCCCGCCGCTACAAATTCCAGCAGCTGGTTTTGGTCGGCGGTGTCGAGGTACAGCGCTTCTCCAATGAAGAGATAGCTGCCGTTGATGTCTTCCGCCGGCAGTACGCCCCGCAGGCTGTCTCGTAGCAAACGGAGAGTATCCATTTTGTACCGGCTTTCCAGCAATTCAAAAATGATGGAAGTTCCGTAGGGTTCCCGGCTGTCATAGTCATAGGTCTCCCGCCAGTCGATCACCTTCCGCGGCTCGGTGCGCAGCAGCCACACCAGCATGCCGAAGACCAGCAGCAGCGCCAAAACGATATAGAGGAGGCGTCGGTTATTCTGCATGGGCGGTAAGGGATTCTGCGATTTGTTGCTCCATTTGACGGAAGCGGTTGGCCAGCGCAGGGTAATCATCCGCTGCCAAAGGGTGCCGTCCGTACCAGTGGTGTTCGAATATGCGGGTCAGTTCTGTAAGGTGCTGCTGAAGCGGATGGCCGGATAGCTCGTTCAGGTATTGCCGGTTGGTTTTGTCTTTTTTCCAGAGGATGAGCTTACGGCCGGAAAGCTGTTTGAGTACTTCCAGATAGTGGAGCCGGAGGGCAAGCGTGTAGTTGCCCTGCTCCACGGCCTGCCGGATATAGTCCTGCAGTTCTGCTTCGTGCAGCCGCTCTTCAATTTGCTCCAGGTCGATGCCTCCGCTCCTGCCCGGGCGGCGTATTTTTTCATTGCGCGGTGCCCGCTGCAGCCCCAGCAGGTAGCGGATGAGAAAAGCCAGGAGCACCGCGATGCCGATAAACGACAGCCCTTTCAGCAGCATGGTGGCCATTTCGCTGCTCATGGGCGGGCTGTTGTAGGCATCGGGCGGCGTTTGTTGTGGCTGCCGTTCGCCGCCGCCCCGCTGATTGCCGTTGTCCCCGGCCTGT
Organism: uncultured Phaeodactylibacter sp.; assembly: GCA_913062745.1. Lineage (GTDB taxonomy): Bacteria > Bacteroidota > Bacteroidia > Chitinophagales > Saprospiraceae > Phaeodactylibacter. The sequence goes on along the minus strand of CAJXXJ010000090.1, from coordinate 6,192 downwards.
TCGGAAGGCTCCTGCCCGGGGGGCTGCCCGGAGTAGTCGATGCCTTCTTTGGCGGAAGCCCAGCGTTCGCGGTCAAAGGACTGCGGCTCAATCGCCGATTCTGTGTAGGGGCGGGCGGCCTGTGCTGAAGCAAGGTTGCCGGCCAGCAGAAGCAAAAGAAGGGAACAGGCTTTAAGCAGGTGTACGCACATCGTCTATTCTTTTTCGAGGCCCTGAATGCGGTGCTGCAGGCCAATGCGCTGAATGCGCTGCCGCAGGTCCGGCGCTTCCTGTATTTCCAGCAGGGTGTAGTACAGCAGTGCTCCGCCTGAGAGCGCCAGGCCCATCACGAGGTATAACACCCACAGGCTGATAAAGGTTAGGGCGGCAGTGGACAGCTTGGCCATGCCTGCTTCGGGCAATTGCACCACCCAGCTTAGCAGGTCGAGGTAAAACCAGGCCAGGGCCGTATTGGTCAGGGAGTAAAACAGCAGGCCGACCAGCAGGAACAGCAGTGACAGGCTAAAGCCCCGGCTGAAGTTGGGCGTCAGCAGGCCGAGGCTGCGGCTCATTGCTGCAAAGGGGTTGATGCGCTCGCGCAGGCTGATGTGTCCCCACAGGCCCGGCAGCACAAGCAGGGCTGCCAGCAGGAAGGGCGTAAACCATCCGTAGAGGTAGAGGAAGGAGGCCAGGATGCCGGCGGGCACCAGCAGTTTGAGGACCGCAACGGCAGCCCGCTGCGGCGGCAGCCCTTCTTCCCGGAGCAGGCCCCGCGATGCTACCCAGCTCACGAGGGCAAAGCCGATTGTGTTCGCCAGTGGGGTGAGCGGGGCGCTGGGGTTGCGGAAAAACTGCTTGATGTCCCGTAGCCCGGAAAAAGCGCCGTGCCGGTATATAAAGCGGTCTTCTATATTTTCACTGCCGGGCAGAAATACCAGGGCCAGGTACAACAGTGCCCCGATCATAGCCGCCAGCGCCATTGCTCCGAATTGCTTTTTGTACAGCACAAACACCTGCGAGAAAATCTCGCCGGAAGACTGTATCTGGTAAAAGTGGATGCGCTGCTCGCGCTCTCCGGGCAGGCGGTCGCCCAGCGATGCGGGCCCGAAGCCAATCTGTGCCTTCATGCGCGGGTACCAGACAAAGTAAAGCAGCACGAACAGCAGACAGACCAGGATAAAGGCGGCACGCAGCAAATTGGGGACTTCCGTGTAGCGGGTCAGGTAGCCCTCAATAAATCCGGCCATGATGATAATGGGCGCAATGCCAAGCATCATCTTGACCCCGCGCCGGGCCGAGCGCTGAAAGGACTGCGCACGGGTGTAGGTGCCGGGGAAGGCCAGGCCTTTGCCCATCGTGATGCCGGCGGCGCCGGCAATGATAATAGCCGAAATCTCCAGCGTGCCGTGCATCCATACGGTCAGGAAAGACTCCGTGAACAGGCCGCGCTCGATGAAGAAGTACTGAAAGGCCCCGAGCATGATACCGTTGCGGATGAGGATAGCGATGCTGCCGATGGTGAAAAAAGCCCCCATCACAAAGGTGAGGAAAGCCACAAACAGGTTGTTGAAGGTGATGCCGAGGGACATGCCAAACGCTCCGCGCTCCTTGTACACGGCCATTGGGTCGCCGGACTCGATATTCTCCAGCGTCATATCCACGTAGGAATCGCCCAGGATGATGCGTAGAAATTCGCCGTCGTACGCGCTTGATACCAAGCCGATGAGGAAGGCCAGCAGGAATACGAGGAAGGAAGTCCGGAAATCGCCCCTTGCTTCGTACACCAGCCGGGGCAGCTCTTCCGACCAGAAGGTCAGCAGGCGGGCGGCCCGGGAGCGGCGGTTGCGGTACAGGCGGAAGAAAATGCGCTGCGCCAGCCCGTTGAGGTACACCCGAACCGAGCGGTTGGGGTAGAAGGTGCGGGAGTAGGACAGGTCGTCCGTAATTTGCACATACAAATCATTCAGCCTATCCGGGTCGGTTTGCTTTTGCTGGAGCGAGTGTTCAAACTCAGCCCATTTTTCCTTATTCTGACGGATGAAATTGGTTTCGCGCATGCGGACAGCTTAAATTTAGACAGAGGCGCGGGGCGCTTCCGTCTTTTGATCCTCTATTTTAGGGAATAAATTGTAAAGATGAAACCCATTCTTTACTTTGAGGTTGAAAGATTATGAAGACGATTGATATAAAAACCACGCAGAATGTCGCCATTGAGTACGAGCTGGCGAGTTTGCGGGAGCGTATTCTGGCATTTTTGCTCGACTTGCTGATTTATGGCCTCGGCTATCTTTTGCTGGTTACGCTGGTGATCGGGCAGATTTTGCGGGGCCTGGCGGGCGGCGGTATGCTGTTCACCCTCTTCTACCAGTTGATGCCCATTATCGGCTTCATGCTGTACCACTTCATTTCGGAGGTCGCCGCCAACGGGCAAAGCTGGGGCAAAAAATCACTGGGTATCCGGGTGGTGCGCCTGGATGGCAAGGAGCCGGGGCTGAGCGACTATCTGCTCCGGGCTGTTTTCCACATCGCCGATACGCTGCTTTCCCTGGGAGCGCTCTCCGCATTGCTGATCAGCTCCTCCGACAAGAATCAGCGGCTGGGCGATATGACCGCGAACACGACGGTGATCCGCGTCCGCCACAATCTGCGCTTCCACCTGGCCGACATTCTCAATATCTCATCTCTGGACAATTACGAGCCTAAGTACCCGCAGGTAGAGCAGCTCAGCGAAGCGGATATGCTGCTGATTAAAAATGTGGTGAACCGCTTTCGCAACCATCCCAATGCGGCCCATCAGCGGGCAGTGTCCGACCTGGTGCAACGGCTGCAGGATGTGCTGCAGATACAGGAGCCGCCGCGGGACCGTATTGAGTTCCTGCGCACGCTCATCCGGGACTACATCGTCATCACGCGCTAAAAAAATCCCGGACTCCGGCTTTCGCCAAAATCCGGGAGGATGCACTCGGTGCACAACCGTTTGTTACGGCTTCATCTTTGCTTTCTTAGCTTTTTCAAAATCGCCGGCCTTCACGATCGTCATTGCATCCACATCGAGGTGGCGGGCCATTGCTTCGTTAATCTGTTCCGGCGTCAGTGCCATTACCGCCTGTTCCAGCCGGGCATCCCACTTCATCGTACGCCCGAGGTCGAGGTATTCATTCAGCATGCCGGCCAGCGAGCGGTCCTGTGCCCGGCTTACGGAGCGGCTCTGTATCCAGCCGCTCTTTGCAGCTTCAATCTCTTCGGCGGTGAAGCCATCGCTCACTACCTTTTCGATTTCTTCGCGGAAGGCTTTTTCCAGCGCCTCTACATTTTCCGGTGCGTAGATCGCGTACGCCTGCCAGCGGGAGCTCTCGTCGCGGCTGTCCACACTCAGGAAAGAGCCCACGCCGTAGCTCAGCCCTTCTTCCTGACGGATACGGGTAGCGAGGCGGGAGTTGAGGAAGCCGCCGCCCAGCATGAAGTTGCCCAGTGTTAGCGCTGCGTAGTCTTCGTGGTCCTGATTGATCTTCAGCGGCTGCCCGGCCAGAAACATCGCATTGGCTTTGTCCGGTGTCTCCAGCGAAATGTTTTCCGGCTTGGGCCGGTAGAATTCATCCACCAGCCGCTCGTAGGGCTGCTCACTTGCCCAGCCTTCAAAGTTGCGCTTCAGGGCAGTCTCCGTAGCTTCCGGGTCAAAATCGCCCACTACGGCTACCGTAGCCTCGGAAGCGCCGTAAAATTCCTGGTAAAAAGCTTTGGCCTCCTCCAGCGTGACGGCATTGACGGCTTCGATCTCCTCTTCGAAAGTCATGGTGTAGCGCGGGTCCTCTTTCGGGTAATTGCTCATGCGCCGCTGCATCTCTTTAAAAGCGAGGGCTTGCGGTTCAGAGCGGCTTTCCTCGATAGAAGCGAGGCGCTCTTCCTTCAATTTGCGGAATTCTTCCTCTGGGAAGGTGGACTGCCTGAGCATCTGCCCGACGAGGTCGATGACTTCCGGCAGCTTGTCGCGTTCGGTATCCACAAGCACATAGGCGCCGGTAGCGCCGCCTCCGATGCGGATGTTGGCTTTCAGCTCGTCAAATTTATCTTCCAGCTCCTGACGGCTGAGTTCGGCGGTACCTTTATCGAGCATCCGGCCGGCGAAGCTTGCCGCCATCTGTTTGTCCTTCAGGGCATCCCCGGAGCCAAAGCGCAGCGACATGCGGAGGGTGACTGCATCGCCACGGGTTTCTTTAGGCAGCAGAGCGTACTCCAGGGTTTGGCCGAGTGTGCTGCGGCTCGTGCGGGCTTCAATATTTTCCGGGGAGGGATCAAAGGCTTCACCTTCCGCGATGGCCTCCTTGCCGGTATAGCCATCGAGCATAGCGGCAATATCCGGTCGGTCCGGTATTTCTACGCGTTCGGGAGCTGAGTCCGGGTAGAAGCGGCCCACGGTGCGGTTGCTGGGCTTAAAGTATTTGCGGGCTACTTCCTGTACCTGCTCCGGCGTCACCTGTTCTACGCGGTCCCGGTAGAGGAAAGCCAGCCGCCAGTCGCCCTGAGCGATGTATTCGCTCATGCCCAGCCCGAGGCGGGTACTGTTGCGGAAGTATTGCTCCAGGTTTTTCAGGATGCGCTTTTGGGCACGCTCCACTTCTTCTCTGGTCGGCGGGTTGTCGCGCAGCGCATCGACAGTAGATTTCATTGCGGCTTCGGCCTCTGCCAGGCTCTTGTCCTTCAGGACGTCAGCTGAAAAGTAGACGAATCCGGGCTCGCGCAGGCTGGCGGCCCAGCCGAACTGCGAGCTGGCCTTGCCGCTCTCGACCAGTGCCTGATACAGCCGGCCGGAGGGCTCGCTCGTGAGCAGCTCCACCAGCACTGAAATGGGGGCAAAGTCAGAGTGGCTGCCCGGGCAGATGTGGTACATAGCGCTGACTACCTGCACATCGCCTACGCGCCGCAGTTCTGCAAAGCGCTCGCCGTCCTGTACCGGCTCCCGGGTATAAGTCGGGATAAGCTCGCGCTCCGGGCGGGGGATGCGGCCAAAGTACTGTTTGATCATTTCCAGGGTCTCGCCTTCGTCTATCTTGCCGGCTACGATCAGGTAGGCGTTGTCCGGCTGATAGTACTTGCGGTAAAAGTCCTGCAGGCGCTCGATAGGCACATTCTCAATGTCGGCCCGGGCACCAATGGTGGTGTTGCCGTAGTTGTGCCACATGTAGGCGGTAGACATGACGCGCTTCATGAGCACGCTGCTTGGGTTGTTTTCGCCGGATTCAAACTCGTTGCGCACTACCGTCATTTCGCTTTCCAGGTCTTCAGCGGCAATGAAGGAGTTGACCATGCGGTCGGCCTCCATGTCGAGGGCCCAGCGCAGGTTCTCTTCCGTAGCGCTGAAGGTCTCGAAATAATTGGTGCGGTCGTACCAGGTCGTGCCATTGGGGCGCGCGCCGTGCTCGGTCAGCTCCTGCGGGATGTCCGGGTGGTCGGGCGTGCCTTTAAAAACCATATGCTCAAGCAGGTGAGCCATGCCGGTTTCGCCGTAGGCTTCGTGCCGGGAGCCAACCAGATAAGTCACATTCACGGTGATGGTCGGTTTGGAAGGGTCGGGGAAGAGCAGAATGCGTAAGCCGTTGTCCTCCAGTTCGTACTCGGTGATGCCTTCCACCGAGGTGATTTTTTTGATGCCGTCGGGCAATTGTGCTGCGGCGCTGTTAGAGAGCAGGAGCGTCAGCAGCAGCAATGCCCCCGTTAGGTGTTGTAATCTCATTTTTCAAGGATTGTATAAGGTTTTGCAATGCTAAAAGATACTTAAAAAACGCAGGAATGGCGTGCAGGCCGTATGATTTCTCTACCAATTAACCTTATTGGCCTATGAACGGTGGCCGGTGTAACTGCTGCCTGAATAATGTGTTACCTTTGCAGGTGAATCAGAAAAACGCAAAAAGACGGATGGGAAGAAGGAAAAAACCGAAGGTGTACCCGAATGTGCAATTTACCGGAATCGCGGACAAAGGCCGTGCTGTGGGCCGGGATGAGGAAGGCAGAGTGATTTTTGCCGACGGTGCAGTGCCGGGAGATGTGGCGGACGTGCTGGTGAAGCACGCCCAACCGCTAGGCAATCCTAGTTTGACCCTCGCCGTGCGCGAAACCCTAGAACGCGGGCTGGCGGACGGGGCAATTCTCTCGGGGATGGCGACGGGGCTACCGCCAAGCGTGGAAGATTTGGAAATGGCAAAACGCGCCGCCGGA
>CAJXXJ010000089.1 GCA_913062745.1 uncultured Phaeodactylibacter sp. | reverse complement strand
CCGGATCAGGTCTCCGAAGATGCTTCTCAGGGTAGCCACTTCCTCACCGGCAGCTACAGATTGCGTAACCTGCGGTTGAACTGTAAGTATCCCCCCGGTATCCGTGTACATCCAGAAGGAATCGTGGCAAATGACCGCTTCTTCCTCCGGCTCCTCTACCGTATCGTCAATCATCTCGAGATCGGTGAGCACATTAAAAATACCGGTCAGGCTGGAGCGGATATGGCCCTTTTGGAAAGTATTGGGATTACCCACCTCAAGCGTAATGGCGTGGATGCCGAGCTCATCGGCAGCCCCGCGCAGCGTACCATCCGACGGTGGGTTGTGGACGATGATCTGCGCGTTTTGCAGCAAAGCCATCCGCTTGGTGACCGGGTCGTTCATATCGGCCCGGATGTAGTAAGAGTTGACGCGCCCGAAGCTGGCCGTGTGCAAGTCAATCAGGTAATCGAATTTGCGTACAATCCAGTTAACGATACGGTAAGCGTAGACCTGACTGACGTTGCCATCCGGTTTGCCAGGCATAATGTGGTTGAGGTCTACGCCGTCAATAAAGCGGCGTTCCCGGCGCAGCAGCGAGGGTAAGTTGACTACCGGAATACCCACTACGGTCCCGTTGAGCTCGCGGCCTTCCAGCTCGCGGAATAAACGCTGAATGACAGGGATGCCGTTGAGTTCGTTACCATGTACAGCCGCCGTCAGGCCTACCACCGGGCCATCCCCCTTACCTCTGGCTACAATAACAGGAATGAAAACCGGCAGGCCCATACCATCAGTAACCAGGTGGAGCCAGAAGCGGCGTACCTCGCCACGGGGTACATCCTCCGGTTGAAGTTCACGAATGACAGGGGCATCGGCCGGAAGGGCCGTATAGGAATGGTCCATACTTAATTATATTTTGTAAGCCTGCTAAAGATACAGCTAATAAACCTCAGCAGTTTACCGCTGCATTAAAAAAGAGCAGGCTCGTCTTTCAACCAGCCGGTGATGCTGCAGCGCTCCCGGGCGGATTGTTGCACTTCGTGCTCGATCAGCTGACTGTTGAACAGCACGAGGCGGCCGGCTTCCGGCAGTACTTTCAGGCTGTGCTCGCCGCCGTCTTCCTGCGGGAAGTACATCACGAGCGCGCCGCCATCCGCCTCCTGCCAGTTTTCGTTCAGGTAGAAAATGGCGGACAGCTTGCGGGCCTGACTGCGGTGGAAGACATCGAGGTGGCGCTTGTAGAAACCGCCGGCTCCGTAGCGGGCGTAGTGCATCTCCAGGTCACGAATGCCCAGATAGCAGGTCCGGTTGAAGTAAGCAATCATCTCCTGCAGCCGGGAGAAAAAAAGCTGGCAGGGAGCCGGAGGCTGCTTATGGTCCAGCCAGTGGATACGGTCGCGCCGGATTTCCTGATTCATTTGATAGGACTGCTGATTGCCAATGCCGGCCTGATCGAAGCGGCCTTCGGCAAAAGCCTGCTGCAAATCCTGAAGGATAGCTGAGGTAGCTTCCGAAGGCAGAAATCCGTCGACAATAGCGTAGCCCTGTGTAAGGATGCTGCTGATGGCAGTTTCGAAAAGCTGCTCTTCCTGAGATAATGGCTGTTGAGTGGTCACCCGCTTCGATATTTTTCGCAAAAAACCACCCCAATTCTGAATAAATTCTGAATTTTGGCAAAATAAATTCGAGTAGTGAAGATATTGTTAGGAAGCCCGCAGAAGCACATGCTCAGCCGGCTGCCCGTCTACTTCCGGCGGCTGGGCTGGCGGTGCGAGGCGGCGGATACTTACGCTGTATTCTGGAAGCGGCTGAATCAGTACGATTACGATGCGGTGGTGGTAGCGGAGCAGCTTTCGGCGCAAAGCCTGCAATGGGCACCGGCTATCCGGTCGGAAGGGATAAACACAGCGGTGGTGTTTTTATTGGAAGAGGGCCGCAGCTCGGCGATAGTGGCTGCGCTTGATGCCGGCTACGATGATGTGCTCCCACAACCTGTACAGGAGGAGGAGCTCAGCGCCCGGCTGCGAGCCATCGCCCGGCGTCAGTCCGGCTATCCGGCGCAGGAGCTGGAGCTTGGGGCACTGCGCATCCGGGCGGATGAGCGTCAGCTGTGGGTAGGGGAGCAGCGGGTGGTGCTCAGCCCGAAGGAGTTTGACCTGCTTTTCTACCTGGCCCGGCACCGCAACCGCGTAGTCAGCAAGAGTCAGCTTTCCGAATATTTGTGGGGCGACCCTATGGAGGAGGCAGAGACTTTTGACTTTCTTTACGCCCACGTAAAAAACCTGCGGCAGAAGCTGCGCGCAGCCGGAGCAACGGAAGTGATACATACGGTTTACGGGCTGGGCTATACCCTGCGGGCCGGGGAGTAAAGCGGGTACAACATCATGGCCCACAGCGGTGTTAGAAGATCGTCAAAAAAGATAAGCATGGAAGTAGCAGCAAAAAAGATAGAACTACGCAACCTCACCCTGGAGGATTACATCGGCCTGAAAGACGCTATGATTCAGGCTTACTCCGGTGGCGGGGTGACGCACTGGAACCGGCAGGCTATTGCCAAGCTGCTGAAGATTTTCCCGGAAGGGCAGTTGTGTGTAGTGGTGGATGGGAAAGTGGCGGCCTGTGCGCTGTCTATCATCGTGAATTATGACAAGTACGGCGACAAGCATACCTACGAGCAAATTACCGGTAATGAAACTTTCAATACCCACGATGCCGATGGAGATGTGCTATACGGCATTGAACTGTTTGTGCACCCGGAGTACCGTGGCATGCGGTTGGGGCGCCGGATGTACGATGCCCGCAAAGAGCTCTGTGAGGCGCTGAACCTGCGCTCCATCATCGCCGGCGGGCGTATACCCAAGTACCGCGAGTTTGCTAAAGAGCTAACGCCCCGGCAGTACATCGATCAGGTGAAGCTGAAGGAAATCTACGACCCGACCCTGACCTTCCAGCTGTCCAACGACTTTCACGTCCGCAAAATCCTCAAAAACTACCTGCCGGAGGACAAGGCCTCGCGGGAATACGCAACGCTGCTGGAGTGGAACAACATCTACTATCAGGAAGAAGAGAAGCTGATCAACACCCCCAAGTCGGACGTGCGCATCGGCATCGTGCAGTGGCAAATGCGGCTGTTCCCTAATTTTGATGCCCTCATCCGGCAGGTGGAATACTTCGTGGATGCCGTCAGTGATTATCAGTCGGATTTCATCCTCTTCCCCGAGTTTTTTGAAGCGCCGCTGATGGCGGATTATAACCACCTGGGTGAGGCGCGGGCTATACGCGAACTGGCGGGCTACACCAACGCACTCCGGGAGAAATTCACCGAATTTGCGGTCTCTTACAACGTCAACATCATCACCGGCAGCATGCCCAAGGTAGAGGAGGACGGTCATCTGTACAACGTCTCCTACCTGTGCCGCCGCGACGGTACCTGGGAGAAGTACCAGAAGGTGCACATTACGCCTTCCGAGCGGGATGCCTGGGGCATGAAAGGAGGGCACGAGCTCAAAGTCTTTGATACCGATTGCGGAAAGGTCGGCATTCTCATCTGCTATGATGTCGAATTCCCCGAGCTGGCCCGCATCTACGCCAATCAGGGTATGCAGCTGCTGTTCGTACCTTTTCTGACGGATACCCAAAACGGCTACAACCGTGTACGGCTGTGCGCGCAGGCCCGCGCTATAGAAAACGAATGCTACGTAGTAATTGCCGGCGCGGTAGGCAACCTGCCGCGTGTGAACAACATGGACATCAACTACGCCCAATCTGCCATTTTTACGCCTTCGGATTTTGCCTTCCCTACCAACGCTATCCGTTCAGAAGCTACGCCGAATACAGAGATGACCGTTATTGCTGATGTGAACCTTGAGCTGCTCAAAGAGCTGCACGAGTACGGCAGCGTCAATACTCTGAAAGACCGGCGTACGGACCTGTACGAGGTGCGGCTGAAGAAAGGCAAGCCACACGAATCGATTACGGATTTGCCAGCCCAAAGAATTGTGCCATCCAATAGGTAGCGAAGAAGTCTACGTCTTTAGCGAAGGTAGCCACAGTGCCGCCCTGCTGTGCTTCGGTACCCGGGTCGACAGCCCAGGCATGGCCGAGCCCGTCTATGTCGTACTTCAGCAGGAGAGGGTTGCCCGCTGCATCCGTGTAGGAGAGGCGGGTGACCCGCTCGTTATCCTGAAAGCCGGCCTCTTCCTGTGGCTGTGCCAGGTCGGCCTGCAGCAGTGCGCCCCATTGCTTGACGAGTTCCGTGGCATTGATGGGGCTTACGATCGGGTCATCTGGCCCGTGGAAAATCGCTAGTCTTGGATAAGGGCCGCCGTAGTCTGCATGCTGTGCTGTTACGAGTGCCCCCCATTCTTCCGGGCTTTTTACCGTATTCCCCTGCATTGTTTTCAGGCCGGCAGCCAGGTCGGAGGCAGCGCCGTAGGGCACACCGGAGTGAATAGCGCCGGCTGTATAGGCTTCCGGGTAGCTGGCCATCAGCACCGCTACCATAGCGCCCCCGGCACTCAGCCCGCTCAGGTAGGTTTGTTCAGGGCCCAGGCCAAGTTTTTGTGCAAGGGTTTGCACCATATGCTGCACCGAGGCTGCTTCTCCGCTTCCCCGTTGAATGTCGTCCGGGATAAACCAGTTAAAGCAATTTTGCATATTGTTGCCCGGCTGCTGCTCCGGGTAGAGGACGGCAAAACCGTGTTGCGCTGCCAGCCGGTTCCAGCCGCTCTGTTCCGCTATATCCGCTGCCGTTTGCCCGCATCCGTGCAGCACTACGACCAGCCCGTTGAGTGCCTCCGGCTGCTCCGGTTGATAGAACCACGCCCTAAGCTGGCCGGGGTTATCACCGAATTCGGCCAGTTCCTGCAATTCGGATTCCCTGATATCGGCAGTTTGGCAGGTCGCCAGGGTAGCGGTTAGCAATAGCATCAAAAAACTTAGTCTCACAGCAAATAAGATTTTAGGTTAAGAAATGATCATCGGTGGAGGATACGAGGGCCGCGTGGCCTGCTTCCAGTGCGATGTATACGGTGTCTCCGGCCTGCATACGGTGCAGCTCGCTCAGCGCTACCGGCAACTTCAGGATATTGTTCCCCACCAGGATACGGGCGGAAACCCCGTCGCTATCCTCTTCCAGGCTCAACACTTCTCCTTTCAGGCGGAAGCTGCCATCACTTTGATTGGCATTGTGCACCGGCTCCGGAAAGGGAGATGGGCTCATCTGCCCGTCATCGAGGGCGTATACCTGGTCAGCCAGTTTAAAAATTTCGCGTGCATCGTGGCTCACGATCAGGGTAGTCAGCTTGTAGGCCTCGTGTACGCGGAGGATGTAATTCTGCAGCCGGGCCCGCATTCTGGGGTCGAGAGCGGAGAGGGGCTCATCCAGTAGCAGCAGCCTGGGCTTGCGTACAAGCGCCCGTGCCAGAGCTACGCGCTGCTGCTGCCCGCCGGAGAGCTGCCGGGGGTAGCGGTTGACCAGCTCCTGCAGCTCTGTGATTTCGATCAGTTCCCGGATGACAGCGGAGTCTCCACCTTTGGGCAGCGCAAACTCGAGGTTTTGCTGCACATTCATATTCGGGAACAGCGCATAATCCTGGAATACCAGGCCAATATTGCGTTCCTGAGCGGGCCGGTTGATGCCTTTGCTGCTATCGAGCCACACCTCCCCGCCTACCCGTATGTAGCCTTCCTCCGGAGCGATCAGCCCGGCGATTAGCCGCAGCAGGGTCGTCTTGCCGCTTCCCGATGGGCCGGTCAGGCCAATGAAGGCTCCCCTGGAAAACTCCAGGTCCACTTTTAGCGGCTTCTGGCCACGGGCGGTATGCAAGTGCTTTTGAAGGACGATTTTGATCATGTACAGTTTATCAATCTGTGTAGCGGGCTGGCTTTGATAACAATATACGGACGAAAGAGGGTAAAATAACCAAAAACACATGTTTTTCACATTGCTGTTAGTTTCATCTGTTGCCGGGCTGCCGTTTCTTTGTATCAACAATTCTAACCCGGACCAATGAAACACAAGAAGTAATTATATAAGTGTTGGGAGAATTCCGCCTCTCGAAAGGTAACTTTCGAGAGGCTTTTTGTTTGCTAAGGGCCGGCAGGTTGACACAGGTCATACCTCACGCTGGCCAAAGTCATTGCTGTACGCTACAGGAATACGCACCTTAGAGATGCAACAAAAACAGGTGGCTATGAAAAGGACAGCAAAATTCATCCCGATCGCATTTACCGTAATTGGTCTTACCGTAGCCGGCATCTGGTTCGCACTGCTCATTATGGGCGAATTGGGTGTCATCGGCAACCTCATCTTCCTCGGTGCTGCAGCCTGGTTGTTTGAACTGTACTCTGCGGCGCAACGGGCTCCTGTCCGGACTAACACAAGAGGTTTACAAGGAATGGGGCACCGTGTGAAGGAATTTGAAGAAGATTACAATCTGTAAGAGCGGCGTTTGAGCCTGCTCAGATAAAAGATGATTGCCAATTAGGTTACAGGCCATGGCCCGATTGCCTGTCTGTGGCCCGGCCTGGAGGGCTGGCTCGGAAACACTTCGGTGTTCCGGAGCGGGCCCTTTTTTTGTTGGTGCGCCTGCTGCCCGCCTCAGTTGCGCCCGCCGTAGGGCAGCCTGGATTCTGCCGAACACCTGCTATTGCGCGCTGTTCTATGACAAAATAATGACAAACAAAAAACGAATCCAGCTATGGTGTTCTACACCTTCTTCTATGCACTGACTATCGCATTTTTACTTGCCCTTCTGATCACCGGGCTGACGAAGGACAAGGGGCCCTGGAATAATTTCTGGGCGCTCTTCCTCGTACTCAGCCTCATTATTTGGGTGGCCAGCCTGTGGATTGCGCCGGTAGGGCCAATGTGGAATGGCATCGCCTGGTTAGATTTACTGGTGATCGGTATAGTCATTACCTTGCTGCTGGCTGCAACCGGGGAGGCCAAAAAACACTCCTCCACCTACCGCACCAAAGAGGGGGAAGTAGACCTTGTTGCAGAGAGCAAAAAGGATACGACAGCGATTGCCTTATTCGGCGTATTCTTTTGGCTGTTCGTGGGCACGCTCGTCGTACTGCTCGTCGTGGGCCTGACCAACTACTTCTGATACCGGTGCCCAGCCGAGTACGCTTTCCGCAAAATCGAAAATTTCCCGCCGGACTTCATCCAGGTTTTGAGCTGTTATCCGGGAAGCAATAGCGTGGTTGCCGGCATTCGGGAAGGCTACTTTACGCTTTAGCTTTTCCGGCGTACTGATTTGCTCAAACATATGCAGCATAGCGGGTACGGAAACGACCTGATCCTGCTCCTGCTCATTTTTGTAGTAATACCCCAAAAAGAAGGGTTGCCGGATGGCCTCAAAGGTCTTGGGCTGCATCCCGTGGTCCAGCATATTTTGCAGCTGCACCAGCGCTTCCAGCCGGTAGCGGTTGTACCAGTATTTTTTGAACTCCGCTTCCGCTTCGAAGCTGCGGTGCGCTCCGCCTACCATTTGCCTTGCCATCTGCAGCCCCCAGGGCAGGGTTAGCAATTTTGCATTGGCCGCTTTGATGGCGATATTGGGTGAAAAGGCCATGATGGCATCCACTTTTTCGGGAGCCTGCGCCGCCAGCAGCAGAGAAAGCGTCCCGCCGGTAGAGGTGCTCATCACCAAGACGCTGTCGCCCAGCTGCCGGGCTACGGATAGAGCATGCGCGGCAGTTTCCAATACAGAATCCGGGTGGTAGTGCAGCAGTTTATCCTTGACCTCCAGCCCGTGGTCGCGGTAGCGGGGCACATAGAGATTGCAGCCGTAGCGGGCAGCAAACTCCCGGTGTATGGGCTCGCCTTCCATGTAGGTAGCAGTGAAGCCGGGCAGGTAAAGCACGCACCAGGAGGTACGCCGCGGCACAGAATCCGCCCAGACGATACGCGCCTCGTTGCCGGGCTTAAGTTCAGGGATAGCCGCCTCCGCGCGCTTGATGCTGTCTTGCAGCGCTTGTAGCTGTGCGGTTACAGCCGGCAGGCGGACTTCCAGGGCCGGCGCCTCCGGCCTGGGGCCGAGTACAAAGAGCAGTACCGCGAGTGCGAGCAGCCCGCCACCTATTTTTAATGCTTTCACAGGGAATGATTTTGGGGGAAGATACGGCTTTTCCGGAGGTAGGCCATCGGAATGGAATTCTTGTTACTTTTGCAAAAAAGCCGATATGCCGACCCTCATCCATCACCTGGCCATCCACGAATTACAGAAAGCTGCCGACGAGAGCGGTGCCCGCCTGTTCCTCAGCCAATCCCTTATGCCTGTAGAGGAGCGTGCACAGGCGCTGGTCGATAAGCTGAACGATACTTTTGTCCGTAAGGAAGATACGCTGCAGGGCTACCTCAGCCCGCCCGAGGATGCCCTCTTTCCCGGCTACTTTCAGCTGCTGGTGGACAATGGCCTGACGGAGGAGGCTTTCCTGGGCTTTACTAAAGAGACGATGAGCGCGCTGCAGCTGACCCTTCAGGGGGTGCTTGGCGCAAAGGGCGGCTATCTGGTGTACGCAGACTACACGGAGGAAGCTACCAACGAGCGGGTACTGGGCATCTTTCTGGTGCGGGACACCGAAGGGCTGGTTTTCCGTAAGGAGGACGAAGCGGATACTTTTGCCCTCAACACCGTTACCTACCTGAATACCGATAAGCTGGCGATGGCTTGCCGTATTCTGGTTGGTAAATTCCAGGCCGGGCAGGGGCGCTGCGTCGAGTTGATCAAGCACGCCAAAAGCCAGAAGGAAATTTCGGAGTATTTCATACAGTGGATTGGGCTGGAGCGGCCGGAGAGCAGCCGGGAGCTGACGCAGTCTTTCCTCAACATGGTCAGCGAACTGCCTGCACCCGTTGATGAGGAGACGGGCGAGGCGATGGAGGAGGGGCGCTTTCGCGAAAAAGTGCTGCAATTCGCCAACAGTAGCCCGCAGAAAGTGATCAACATTGAGGAGTTTGAGCAGGAGTTTTACAAAAATGAGAACCCGGCGCAGCAGTACCTGCAGGATCATCAGGTAGAGCTGGATAAGGAATTCCGCTTTGACAAGCGTACGCTCAACCAATTCTACAACCACAAAATAAATGCAGAGAAAATCTACCTCTACTTTAACAGCGGCCACCTCAAGCAGGGGCAGATTAAGGTGGAGGGTGAAAATATCATCATCCATTCTCCGGAACTGGCGGAGCAGATTATGGATTTGCTGGAGGATAGGTGATCCAGTTTTTTGAGTTTCCAAGTGCATGGGTGCTGTGGTCGAAAGCAGTGAAGAAGGCCGTTACTCAAGTGCGCGCCTGGGAGGATTCCTGTGGCGTACTGCTCATCAGCTATAGGCAGCACGCCAAGGACTCTCCCACTCACCCCTTCACCCCCTCTCTACTTCACCCCCTGCTCACTGCACCAGCCGTACCCCATCCTTCTCCGAGACCTGCAGCACCCGCAGCTGCTCCCCCCGGGTGGCGATATCCGCGCTGCTGTTCTCCAGCCGGAGCACGCCGCGCGGGCATACCGCCGAGCATACGCCGCAGCCTACGCAGGAAGAGCGGATGATATCCTGGCCGCGCTGTGCATACCAGCGCACATCGATGCCCATTTCGCAGTAGGTGGAGCAATTGCCGCAGGAGATGCACTGCCCGCCGTTGGTGGTGATGCGGAAACGCGACTTGAAGCGCTGCACCATGCCCAGATAAGCTGCGAGCGGGCAGCCGAAGCGGCACCACACGCGGTTGCCCATGAGCGGGTAGAAACCGGTGCCCACTACGCCCGCAAAGCCCGCACCGATTAGGAAGCCGTACCACTGCCGCGTCTCGTTGCTGCTCAGGAAAAAGAAATCTCCGCTGCCGGTGACAAGATGGTAGGCGGAGATGCCGATCAGCACGGTGGTGACGCCCAGGCCTACCCGGATACCGAGTTTAGAGATGTCT
>CAJXXJ010000088.1 GCA_913062745.1 uncultured Phaeodactylibacter sp. | reverse complement strand
GAGGATACTGAAGCTATGGTAGCTATGGCGCTGCAGGAGGTGCAAAACCAAAACTGGTGGCTCATCCTGCCGCTTTTTATCTTCTACTTCCTCGGCGGTTACTTCCTCTACGCTTCCCTGTTTGCAGCCGTAGGCTCCGCTATGGGCGATGACCTGGGCGAAGGGCAGTCCCTCACTATCCCGATCACCATCCCGGTCATCATCGCTTTTTATATCATGATCGTGGCCATAGAGGCACCCAACTCCAGCCTCGCAGTATGGTCGTCCATCTTCCCGCTGTTTGCACCCATTGTGATGCCGGCCCGGCTGGCCTTTTCACCTCCGGTCTGGGAAGTAGTGCTCTCCGTGGTGCTGGTGGCGGCGACGTCCATTTTCTTCGTGTGGCTGTCTGGCCGTATCTACCGCGTAGGCATACTGATGTATGGCAAGAAAATCACCCTGAAGGAGCTGGGCAAGTGGATGTTCTACCGGGATTAATTAGTAATGGCTACATCAAATATCACCGGCTCCGCAACATTCCGGACCCCATCGTGCGCATCAATCCGGAATCGGTAATCACCCGGCTGTATGGTATTAGGCACCGTAAACCGGATTTCGAACTCCGCATCTTTGCCGGTAGAGGCATCAAAGGTGACAAAAGCATCACGGGCTGCAAAGGTATTGCCGGAGCTCAGGTCGGTATAGCTGAGAAAGACGATGCCGTTGCCGCCTTCGCTCAGAGAGTAATTATCCGATACCTGCCCGGTGAATACGGCTTCCTCTCCCCGTGCATAGCTGAGGCTACCCGCGGAAGGGCTGCTCACACTCAGCTGCGGTGCTTCAGCATCATCCGGGTTGATCGCTTTGATGGTATAAAAATTAGCCATTGGGTTGTCGTTGCCCGACTCATCCACCACTTGTATCTGAAAGTGGTAGGTGCCGGCCGTCACGTTTGCCGGAGGGGTAAGCTGCAGCGTTACCTGTTCTGAATTGCCGCTCAGGTCGTTCAGGTTGAGCACAGACCAGTCGGTAGTTTGGCTGGCGACATCAGGAATCGGCACGCTGGGTACCGCAGCACCGCCGTGGCCGTGGCAGTCAAAGTTGTTATGGATATCAATTTTGTACTGAGACAGCGCCGCATTATCTGAAAAGAGCAGCTCCGCCTGCAGCGTCTCGCCGCCGGTCAGGAAAAATACACTGTCCTCTACAGCGCCGCAAACCTCAGAGGCCGTAGGCTCGGGCGTTAAGCTCAGAATTTTCATGCTGGGGGCGGTGACGTCTACTTCTTCACCCCCGCAGCCAACGAACAGCAGGGGCAGGACAAGCAGGAATAAGGCATATGTTTTCATCATCAGGCAGATTAATTGTTATCTATTCTTAAAAGTTTACAAGATGCAACTTTGTTGCAAAAGCTTGCGTTACTTTTGCGACATGAACGCAAAATTCTACTACCTGCTGCTGCTGCTGCTCAGTTTGCCGCTGTCCGTTTTGGGGCAAGTCGGGGGCCGGGTGCTTGACGTTTCCGGTGGGCCACTACCGGGCGCAAGCGTACAATTATTTCCTGATAGCCTGGTCCGGGTCACGGATGCCGGGGGGCGCTTTGCTTTTGATCATGTAAAGCCCGGCGCATACCGCCTGCGGGTGAGCTATATCGGCTTTGAGCCGGAAGTGCGAAAGTTTCGGTATGAAAACAGCCCGATGTCGCTAAAGCCCATTGTGCTGCAGGAAGGAGGCGAGTTATTAGAAACCATAGTAGTCACCGAAGAGCACGCCAAGCAGGAAGGCGCGCTGTCTACGGAACACTTCACCGGCCAGGTCATTGAAGAAAACCTGCAGGGCACCTTCGCACAGTCTATTGATAAGCTGCCGGGCCTCAGTGCTATTAACGTGGGCGTGGGCATTGCCAAACCGGTCATCCGCGGCTTGTCTTCCAACCGTATTATCGTCAACCATCAGGGGGTGAAGCAGGAGGGCCACCAATGGGGGGCCGACCACGGCCTGGAAATCGATCAGTTTAGCGTAGAGCGGGTGGAAATCATCAAAGGCCCCGCCTCGCTGCAGTACGGCTCCGATGGGCTGGGGGGAGTAATCAATATCATGCCGGGGCGTATCCCGCCGGAGAATACCATCGTAGGCAGTGTAATGGGCGTACATAAAACCAACAACGACCACTGGGGCGGCTCAGCTACGCTGGGCTTCAACCGTAGCGGTTTCTTTATGATGGGCCGCTACAGCCATCAGGACTTTGCTGACTACAGGGTGCCGGCTACAGAGTTTGTTTATAATACCATCCCTCTGCCCATCTTCAATGAGCAGCTCAAGAATACCGCCGGGCAGGAGCGCAACTTCAGCGTCACCGCCGGGCTCAACCGGCCTTGTGGGGTCACCCGCATCCTGGCAAGCCGCTATCAGCTGGAAGCCGGCCTGTTTTCCGGGGCAGTGGGCATTCCACGCTCCTACGCACTGGAGGACGATGGCAACCCGCGCGATATCGACATCCCCAAGCAGACCGTGCAGCACGACCGCATTTCGCTCAACCAGGACTTTTTGCTGCAGCAGGGGCATATCAACCTGAATGTAGGGTATCAGCGCAATCTGCGGCGGGAATTTTCCTTTCCGGAGTTCCACAATATCCCGGATTCGCAAATTGACCGGAACAACACGCTCGGGCTTCAATTCGAGCTGCAAACCTACAGCGCCAACCTGCACTACGAGCGGGAGCTCGATACCGGCTGGCGGCAGGTGCACGGCGGTAATGTGCAGTGGCAGCACAACCGCAGGGCAGGTTTTGAATTTCTGCTGCCGGACTTCCGGACCTTCCGCGCCGGGCTCTTCAGCCTGGTGGAGAAGCAGCTCAACGGCGGCGGCCTGGTCAATGGCGGGCTGCGCTTTGATTATGGTACCAACGAGACCGATTTTTACCGGCAGTTTATATGGGACAGCAATGAAAATGTAATCGACTCGCTGGTGGCTCCTGCCACCACTCCGGAATTTTTCAATTGGTCAGGCTCTGTGGGCGGTGCGTTTCCGCTCTGGGGAGGGGACACTGAGCTGAAGGTGAATTTGGGCAAAAGCTTCCGGGTACCCTATCCGGCGGAAACGGTGTCTAACGGGATTCACCACGGTACTTTCCGGCACGAAATCGGTACGCCGGGCCTGCAGAGCGAGCACGGCTATCAGCTGGACGCAAGCCTGGAGTGGAACAAGCCGGCTTTTCGCGGAAGCTTTGCAGCTTATTTCAATTATTTCGACAACTACATTTACCTGGGGCCTACCTTCCCGGCCCGCTTTTCGCCCCTGCCGGAAGCCGGGCAGATTTTTCAGTACCGGCAGGATGACGCAATTTATACCGGGTTCGAGTTTCAGTACGACTGGGATGTGCTGCCACAGCTGCGCTTTTCGCAAACGGCAGACTTTGTGCAGAGCTACAACCTGCGCACCCGGCTGGCACTGCCCTTTACGCCACAGCCTACCGTGCAAACGAGCCTGCGCTATACCCTGCCCGGGCAAGGCGGCTGGCTGGAGTCTTTCTATCTGGAAGTTGACCATCAGTATGCCTTCGCTGCGGAGGGCCGTTCCCGCATCGACCGCTCGGAGCGCCCTACGCCGGCCTATCAGCTGTGGGGGGCATCGATGGGGCTTAAGCTTAACTGGTACGCCGGACAGCCGCTTCAGCTGAACGTACAATTGCAAAATGCACTCGACACATTCTATCTCAACCACCTGAGCCGCTACCGCCTGATCAATGTGCCGGAGCAGGGCCGCAATCTGGTGCTGAGCCTGAAAGTGCCGATTTCGGGCCGGCTATCCAACTGATAAGACCGCACTGACAGACAGCAGCTCAGGCTTGTGCCTTCCCCCGGTTTTTAACAATGTTGTTTTGAATAATGGCAATAAATGCTTACCTTATCCATGAATCTTCTAAGTGGAGAGAGTTGCCTGTCTCTGTTTTTGATGTGTTCTCACAAATACTACTCAAATGATCTGTAAAGCTCGACCCCGTTTGAACAAGCTTTTGCCGGCTCTTTTTTTATTGTTTACTGCTGCTTGCGGCTCCGATACCGGGGTGGATGTGCAGTGCTTCAATTGTACTCCATGTGATAAGGCCGCTGCGGCGGGTGGCGCGTTTTGCCTGACCTACCGCATGGCTACTGCTTCTTACCTTGCCCCGGCGGATCCCGGGCAAACCTCAATGCTGACAGCGTCAGAGCGGCAATTGATGGCTCCCCGGGTGAAATCAGCGGAGGTGGAGCAGATGATCAAAAAAGACGGAGAGGTAGAAGCGTTGATCAATTTTATTCCTTACGACGGCCTGCCCGAGTATCCGGAGAACCGGCTGGCCGGACAGCAGGTAGAGGCTTCTCATCGGGTGAGCAGTGTTGAGGTCAGAAATTACGGTGTCTTCTACAATGACGAAAACGGGGAGCGAATCACAGCTGATAATGAACAACCGGACGACTTGGTTTTTTACCAGCAGCTGGTAGAGGAAATGGGAGGGGAATACCGCCTGACCGATCAGGAACTCAATACTATGATCAAAGGCTTTGAATTGGCCGGTTTTGAATCCCGGCCCAGCCCGAATGACTCCCGCTATCATGAACTGCTGCATCGCTTTTCGGACGGCAGTGCCACTAAAATCCTGCTGGACAAACAGCTGCAGCGCCTCGTGTCCCGGCAGCAATATGCTGAAGACGGGCGGCTGGCATCTACCGCTGACTTGCGATACGAAATTGTTGGTGGCGACATAATACTGACGGGGCACCGTTTTGTAGCTTTTTACGATTCTCCCTTCACCGGTGTGCGCATGGCGATCAAGCGCGTTTCCGAAATAGAAAACTTTAACCTCCGCAAAATCCGGTAAAATGAAAACCTGCCTGACTGTATTAGCCGCTATTCTGTTCTGCCTTATTCTGTTTTGCCCGCCGGGCGCCGTTGCTCAGAGCCGTAACATCCTGTTTCTGGATGGGGAGCCTGCATTGTCTGGTTCCGGTTGGGGCCGCTGGGGGAGGGATCTTCGGGACTTTAACAATTATGATGTGTGGGACTTGCACTATCACGGCCTTTTGCACAATGAGTCCCATCAGCCATTACTTGGCATGGAGGGGGCTACAAGCCGCTTGATAACGGAGATAGATACCTTTTCAAACATACTGGGGATTGGTCATAGTTACGGAGGCCTGGTACTGCGCAACCTGGCTAATCAGACCGGTCAGGTTACTGCTATGGTGTTGGTCGGTACGCCCCAGCGGGGCGCCCGGTTTCTGGAGTGGGCGCTACTGTCTTCCAGAGGAGATACGCTTTCCGATGCACAGTGGGTGATCCGGGCGGCCCGGTCTCTGAGGAGCAACCCGGTTTGCGGCGAAGCTTGCTCTCCGCTGGAAACCCTGGAGTTCAGAATTAATTATATGAACCGGCCCGAAAACAAGCCGATGTTCGCTGAAATGTTGCCGAATAGCCAGGTGGTTCAGTCGCTCAACCAAGCGGCTCAACTTCCGGATATACCCTATGCAGTAATCACGAGTGAGGCTACCGGGTCCTATCTGAATGCGCTCGCCGCTCACACCGGGCTCTTTATTAGCAGTTTCTTTATCAAAGACTGTTTCGTGGAAAAACAGCAAGTGCCGCACACCCTTGCCCGCATGGAGTTGCAACGCACAGCGGTAGACAGCGAGCGGGGCTTCTTTCAAAGGCTGGCTGGAGGCGTGAAGGATTACATCGCAGCAGCAAGTCCGGGAGGAATGCTGGCGGCTGCCCAAAACTATATCCTTAGCCGTGCAGAGGAGATAAAGTCCTGGTTTTCTGATCGTAAAACGGAAGATGAGGCTCTGGCGGATGCCCTGCGCTGTGATATAGCGGACCGCTTACTGCTGGCCGAGTGGCAACTGAGCATACAGGATGAAGAAGAGCTTTCGGTGCAGACGAAGGAAGTGACGGTACCGTTTATCGCGCAGGAGTGGCATTGCTCGTCAGAAGGCGCCTATGAAAATGCCGGTGCTTTTCAGTCTTGTATATCGCAAGCTGGCCCGGGCCTCGCTTTTGAGCACGATATACTGCTCATGCCCCCACACGATAATATTTTGACCCGGAAGGAGCAAATGCTGGAAGGGGCTGACTATGTCTACCACATGGAGCATACCAATCATATTCAACAGAGTTATCCCCTTCATGGGGTTGACGGCAGGCATCCGATCTTTCCCGCGCTCCAGGATCTCTTTGATGGGAATGCCGGCGCCGCTTTTGCCGTGCCTAAGCAGTAGTTAGATGTTGAAAGCTTTGAACCTCGCTCTGCTGTGTATCCTGCTTTGCTGTAGCTGTGACGAGGCTGGTGAGCAGCAGCACTGGACGATACCGCACGCACAAGCGTTCTCTTTCTACCCATTAGCCTGGAAAGAACTCCTGATCCTGCCGGTTCGGCAAAACGGGCAGGATGGTATAGCGGCCGTGAGCCGGCAGCAGGGTACGCTCCGATGGATGATTGCGGATTCTAGCTTTGCCAATCTGTATTATAATTGTACCCCGTATATCGCTCAGGGTAAATTGTTACTGCCGGCCGGCAAGCAGCTGTGGTGTATAGACCTTGCCACGGGAGCCCTGCTGTGGAAAGACGTACAGCCCTACGCTGGGGAGTCGCATGTATTTGGCATAAAGGACATTTGCTACCGCACTTATAATTTCACGGCTGAGCGTAGAGCAAAAGTGATACGGTACTCCTTGACTGAAGGTGCGCATCAAATTGTCCATGAAGTAACCTATGCGCCCGGTCAGCAATTCATCCTTCGTACACCCAAGCCGTACCCTTGTGGGGTAGATGCTTGCTGGCTCAGCTCCACCCTCCGTTACGAGCCTGGAAAAGCCCACGGTAGTGATGTGCTGCAGCGCGATGGGGACGGGCTGCACCGGTACCAGATTTATCCTCCCAACCGCAAGGGGAAAGGCGCTGCGCAGGCACCGCTGTTGGACGGGCTACGCGCTTATTGGATGGTAGGAGAGGAGCTGGTCTGTTACGATATGCAAAACCGGGCCGAGTGCTGGCGTACTGAATTGCCCGCCGGGCAGCTGTCTTCCCGCTTGCACCAATCCGGGAATTTAATTTACGCAGCTTGTGAGGACCACCGACTGTACTGTCTGCGGTCAGAAGACGGGCAAATAAAATGGGTGCTTCCAGGTGCAGGGACGCCCAGTCGGCTGCGGCAGGTAGGGCAGCAGCTGTTTTTTGTGGGGGGCAATGACGCCACGCTTTATCAGGTAAATACGGGTACCGAACGGCTTGATGGCCAGTATCGGCTTCGGCAACAAGACGGACGGATCGCCCGGCCATTTTATGTAGATGAGGGGGTGCTGCTTCTGTCCGGGAACCGACAGTGGCACGCTATCCCGATGAGCAGCCGAGCGCAATGGCTGGAGCATTAGCCGGGAGCACTGCCCGGCTGCCATTTCGTTTCTTTTGAAACAAAACAGGCTCGCCGGAGTCCATGCACGGCGAGCCTGAAATGGATAATAGTATGAAAAAAGTCTTTTTCTAGATCGAGAACTCAACGTCAGCGAATTCCCGCTCCTCACAGTCGTGGTCTTTGCAAGCCTCTACCTCGAGGTGGAACTTGGTGCCGGCCGGGTAAGAAGACAGGTCAAGGTCCTGCTCGAAAGAAACCTTCTTGTCGTGGTCGTGCAGCTTTTCTTCCAGGATTTTCTCGTCCAGGTTGCCATCCGGGTGCAGTACAATCTCTACATCGTGATTCACATCAGTAGCTTCAATCTCAATGTGGATATGCACATCAGAAGCGTCCGCAACGGTCTCGTCATTGCCCGGCTCCAGAATGTTAATGGTGATTTCGTTGTCGCCGTGGTCATGGTCGTGATCGTGGTCATCGTCTTCGCACGCAGTGAACGTAAGCGCAGTGAGTGCGAACAGCAAAATCCAGGGATTCTTAAGGAATGTCATGATATTGGTTTTGATTATTTGCAATACTGTTGCAAATATAAATCAGATACCGCTTAAATGCAACTCTGTTGCATGAAATAATCACGCACTCCCAAACGCCCGCCGCCAGCCGATACGGATGACCAGCAATAAACCGATGAAGAAGAAGATGACATACTCAAAGCGCAGGTAGGAGAAGACGATGATCCGCAGCCGGTCTACAAACCACATTATTGTCAGCGTAGCGGCGATGACCATCACCAGGCCGCTCAGCTTGTCGAAACCAGGGATATAGTCGAGGTTTACATTCCGGCGGATGATGAGCAGGGTCACCACCATAGAGATGATCGGCAATACCTGCACGAATACATCGGCATCCCAAATGCTGCGGCGCTCAAACAAAAATTGATAGATAGAGACCGTAATGGAAAAGATTCCGGGAACACAGATAAAGTAAATCAGGGTAGAGTAGAGGTACGTCCAGGGGGCTTCCTGCCCCTTCTCCCGGCTGATAATGCCGGCTACAAATGCCATTACCGGGATGATACCGAGGTAGATCAGTACGTAAATCGGGTTGGCCGTAAGGCTGTCCAGTGCTTCTTTGAGGGTCATAGCTTGTATTTTGCGTTAGGCAAAGGTACAAAGCTGTTCTTATTTGCCGGAAGGCAAAAGCGGATCCCGCACCGGTATTGGCACTTCCTGCGCGGGCAGCGGGATTAAGCCGTCCGGGCCGTAGCGCTGCAGGCTTTTGTATTCCCCGCGCTCGGGCTGAGTATACCGCTCAATCTGATCCCTGCGCAGCTTAATGAGCCGGTATTCCGGGATGCCGCTTTCCGCGTAAAGCGGTGTTTTGGCCTCCCGGCCGTACGCTATGGAAGAATCCGCTACTAAACCTTGTTTCCCAGAAAATTCAGTATCTCCTCCACATACTCCCGGTGGTTGGCCAGGCGGGGTACTTTATGCTGCCCGCCGAACTTCCCGCGCGACCGCATCCAGTCGTAGAAGGTGCCCTGTGGCAGTTCGTGCAGTTGCAGCTGCTTGAGGGCCAGGTTTTTGGAGCGTTTGGCCTCGTAGTCGGAATTGACCTGCTGCAGCGCCTGATCGAGCAGGCGGGTAAACTGCGCCACATCGCCGGGGTTGCGCTCGAACTCCACCAGCCACTGATGGCCGCCTTTTTTGTTGCCCTCGAAGTAGATGGGCGCTACGGTATACTCTGAAACGACCGCCCCGGTACGCTGACAGGCAATCGCCAGTGCTTTGTCCGTATTTTCCACCATTACCTCCTCGCCGAAGGCATTGACAAATTGCTTCGTACGGCCAGTAATCTTAATGCGATAAGGATAAGTAGAGGTGAACATCACTGTATCGCCGGGCGTGTAGCGCCAAAGCCCCGCGTTCGTAGAAATGACCAGCGCGTAGTTCTTACCGGTCTCCACTTCTGCCAGCGGTATCGCTTTGGCGTCAGGGTTGTTCCACTCCTCCATCGGGAGAAACTCGTAGTACATGCCGTTGTTGAGCAGCAGCAGCATATCGTCGCGCGTGAAGTCATCCTGCGCCGCAAAGTAGCCTTCGGAAGCATTGTAGATTTCCTGGTAGCTGATGTTGTCAGACGGGAAGAAGGCTTCAAATTGTTTGCGGTAGGGCGTAAAGCTGACGCCCCCATGCACATAGCCCTGGAAATTGGGCCAGACTTCCAGCATATTGTCCTTTCCGGTGATTTCAAGGATGCGCCGCAGCAGCACCACCGTCCAGGTAGGCACACCGCCAATCATCACCATGTCAGGCTCATTGGCACCGGCCCTCGCCAGCTTTTCCAGCTTCTCCTCCCAGTTGTGGAGCAATGCGGTCTTAAAGTCGGGGGTGAAAAACGGGCGGCCCACCGCCGGCATATTGTGGATCATGATGGCCGAGACATCCCCGTACATCGTCTTGGGGTAGGGCTCGTAGGTAAACAGGCTGCCGCCCATGATCATGCTCTTGCATTCAAACTGACGGGCATCCGGGCGGTTGTGGTAAAACATCGCCATCGTATCCCAGGTCCCGCGGATGTGGCACTTTTTGAGGTTCTGCGAAGTAACCGGTATGAACTTGCTGCG
>CAJXXJ010000087.1 GCA_913062745.1 uncultured Phaeodactylibacter sp. | reverse complement strand
CCTGAACATCGTCATCGTCATCGCCGTCGTCATCATCGCCGTCGTCATCATCGCCGTCGTCATCATCGCCGTCGTCATCATCGCCGTCGTCATCATCGCCGTCATCGTCATCGTCATCGTCGTCATCGCCATCGTCGTCATCGCCGTCATCGTCATCGCCGTCGTCATCATCTTCTTCGCTGCAAGCGAAAGTGCCATCAGTAGTGAAGTATACTTCTACGCCGTTCGACAAGTCTACTTCGTAGAACTCGTAGCCGTACTCCAGTTCGATCCAGACCTCTTCGATCACAGCATTAGGAAACTCCATGTCGAGGTAGTCAAGGGCCGCCTGCGGAAGTTGGCTGGCATCCACCATGACATCTTCTCCGTCCGGGCCGGCATTGATGAGGTCGCCCGCTGCAGTAAACAGCAGTTCGATCTCTCCACCCTGATAGTCGATTTCCACGCCAAAGCGCTGCTCACCATTTTCCAGGTACTGGTCGAGGTCATCGATTTCGTAACCGGCGTAGTTTTCTTCCAGGTAAGTAAAGATAGCGTCCGGCAGCTGATCAGCCGTTACGTCGAGGTCTTCTTCGCAGGGGCTGTAGGACAGGTCATCGTTAAATACGCTGGCAAATGGGTTGCTCATACCGTTGTCGTCGCCTTCGAGCAAATCACAGCTGTTGAAAGTCAGCAGCACGGCCATGCTCATTACGGCAAAAATCATCTTTTTCATAGCATTCAAAATTTTACAGTTAAAAAGTTAAGTCGGTTTTTTCTCCCTGCTTCCAGGGGTGTTTCCTTTTGATTACACTGCAAACATACAGGC
The DNA here is from genome assembly GCA_913062745.1 of uncultured Phaeodactylibacter sp. Classification (GTDB taxonomy): domain Bacteria; phylum Bacteroidota; class Bacteroidia; order Chitinophagales; family Saprospiraceae; genus Phaeodactylibacter. The sequence goes on along the minus strand of CAJXXJ010000087.1, from coordinate 9,228 downwards.
AATAGCAGGGCAGTACAACTACAGAAATATCGATTTGTCAAGACGATATAGCTGCCTGAAAGGCTGTGCCGCATTATGAATCCTTTTGAAATAAAGCAATTGCAGGAATTAAATTATCAAAATGTACATATGAAAGTGAGTTTTTGTCAATATTTAAGCCACATTGATTTCTACTCAACCCTGCTTTTTTTGTTCTGAACGGGAAAAAATAAAAAAGAAGCGGGCCCTGATGCACCGATCAGGGCCCGCTTTAACTTGTTTCTTGCGGCAGTACAAGCCGCAGGGAGTCAGTCTGCTCTACTGTTTCGCTACACTTTTCACCGCGCGCCGCTTATCGCTTGTGGCTTCCACGCTGTAGATACCGGCGGGCAGGAATCCCAGGTCAAGCGAAACAGGCAGCTGTTCGCTCAGGAAAACAGTTTGGCCTTTGCTGTCCAGGATACGGATACTGCCCTCTGCCCCGTTGGCTGCAGCATCCCAGTTGAAGAAGAGTTGCTCCGCAAACGGATTGGGATAAGCTTCGAAGAGCGAAGGGTCGTTGACGAATACTTCCCGGGCACTATTGATTTCTTCCAGTTGGTAGCGGTAGTTGTCATTGGGGGCATAGTTCAGGTTGCCGTTGACATTCGTAGGCCCGCCGAGCAGGTAGACCCAGCCGTCAAGTACGAAAGAAGTCGGTGCCCAGCGGGATACTCCCGGGTGAGCCGGCAGTGCTTCCCATTCATCGAGCTCCGGGTCGTACTCCCAAAACTCGCCTTCTTCCATAGAAGTATGGTCGCCACCATCTCCACTGAGTACATAACCTTTGCCGTTGTGGGCAAACTGTGTACCAGCAACGCGGCCTTCGGCCGGCAGCGTAGCCATTTGCGTCCATTCTTCTGTAACCGGGTCGTAGCGGAACCATTCATTAGAGATGAAGGTGTTGCCGTGGCCGAATCCCGCGTAGACATAGTCGCCTACCCCAAACTGAAACGGGTGGTGGCGGGGAAGGCCCGGAAAGTCTGGCTTTTGGCTCCAGCTGTCGGTCGCCATATCGTATTCCCACCAGTCATTGAGGTTGCCGTTCGGCGAGCCGCCCATGCCGACGAATATCTTGTCGTTGTGCGCAATAAAGGCCGGGTGGATCCGCGGCGTGCAGGGACAGGGCGCGAGCTCCGTCCATTCTTTAGTAGCCGGGTCAAACACCCAGAGGTCCCGCATGTAATTGCTGCCGCTAAAGCCAAACCCGAAGTAGGCTTTGCCGTCCCAGGTATCGACGATGCCAAAGCCACGGAAGCCACCCGGGAAGTCGTCCAGCTCTGTCCAGCTGTCCGTTTCAGGGTCGTATTCGAGGAAGATGTCGAGGTAGCTGAATTCGTCCGCGCCGGCCACAAAGTAGCCTTTGCCGTCAAAAGCAAATCCATAAGAATGGTCGGTAACCAGGCCATTGGGCAGAGGGGCTATGGTTTCCCAGTCCTGCTGAGCAGCCATAAATGCCGGGCTTGCCAGCAGTACAATAAAGAGGTAAAGATGTCTCATACGTATTTTAAGTTAACTGGTCAATGAATGGTATAGTGGGTGTACGTTTATCGGAAGTGTGAATATGATACAGCATTCCGGTATATTGGTTGTCAAATATGAAAAAACTGCACGTTTAGTCGGCTAAAGGATACGAATTTCTTCCCCAAAGGGTTGAATTTATTGTTGAAAGGCTATAGTAAGTTCGAATAGCTTACTTTTGCAGCATCCAAAAAAGAATGCATGGCACTTGATTACAAGAACCCCAAACTAATCGTCGAAAGCAGTAAAGTGGAACCCGGCAAAGCAGTATGGCGCAGCCCGTCCAACCTCGCTATCGTCAAGTACTGGGGCAAGCACGGCCGTCAGCTGCCGCGCAACCCTTCCATCAGCTTTACGCTGGAGAGCGCTTACACGGAAACGGAAGTAGCCTACGAAGCCCGCAGGCAGGCAGGCACCGGCGTGGAACTGGACTTCCGCTTCGATGGCGCTCCTAATGAGGCTTTCGCCGAAAAGGTCCGGGCGTTTCTGGACAGCATCAGCGATATCTTCCCTTTCATCCGGCAGCTGAAGTGGACCATCCGCTCCACCAACTCTTTCCCGCACTCTTCGGGCATCGCATCTTCGGCATCAAGCATGAGCGCACTGGCCCTGTGCCTCTGTACCGTGGAGGATATGCTCTTCGGCACCCTGGAGGACGATAGCGCCTTTCGGCAAAAAGCCTCCTTTGTTGCCCGGCTGGGTTCCGGCAGTGCCTGCCGCTCCGTGTATCCGGCCCTGGCTATGTGGGGGGCGATGGGAGAAGTGGAAGGTGCCTCCGATCTGTACGCTATCCCTATGGAAGAGCAGACGCACGAGGTCTTCAAAACGTATCAGGACGCGATCCTCATCGTAAGCAAAGGCGAAAAATCGGTATCGAGCCGGGCCGGGCACGCGCTGATGGAGGGCAATGCTTACGCGGAGCCCCGCTACCGGCAGGCCCGGCAACACACCCACGAGCTGCTGAGCGCCCTGCGCACCGGCGAAGAGGAGCGCTTCGGGCAGCTGCTGGAAGCAGAAGCGATGACGCTGCATGCGCTGATGATGGCTTCCAACCCTCCCTACATCCTCATCAAGCCCCATACGCTTACCCTTATTAATAAGGTGCAGGCTTACCGTCAGGAAACCGGGCAGCCGCTCTACTTCAGCCTCGATGCCGGGCCCAACCTGCATTTATTCTACCCGGAGCGAATAAAAGAAGAGATACAAAACTTTATCGATGCTGAACTGGTACAGTACTGTGAAGACGGCCGTTGGATCGCGGATCGCGTGGGCAAAGGGCCGCTTCAGCTCTAGATTACGTCAACTCAAAGTCAAAAACATGCGTTACTTGTCGATCGTGATCGGTGTAATGATGCTCGGCCGCCCGGGCTGTACGCAGCCGCCGGAAAACCGCCCGCCCATCGAAAACCCCGACTTCGACGAGCAGCTCAGCAGCCTGTTGTCCTTCAGCGTCCCAATAATTGGCGTTCAGCAGCTTAGGGATATTCAGGAGGAAGTTTATATCTTTGACGCTCGGGAACGGGAAGAATTTGAAGTCAGCCACATCGAAGGCGCCCGCTATTTGGGCTACGGCGAGCTGAACGAAGAAGCGCTGCAGGGCGTACCCAAGAGCGATACCCTGATTGTGTATTGTTCCGTAGGTTACCGCAGTGAGAAAATCTCAGAACGGCTGCGCGAGCGGGGTTTCGAAAATGTGTATAACCTCTACGGCAGCATCTTCGAGTGGGTCAACCAAGGCTATCCCGTCGTTAATCCGGAAGGCAAATCTACAAAGCAACTACACACCTACAACAAAAAATGGAGTAAGTGGGTAGAGGAAAATCAGATCGAGAAGGTCTGGTGATTAGATGATCAAATCAAACTGCTCAATGGATTTATTTGCAAAGTTTTTGGAAGACAGAGGGCCGCTCGGTAAGTGGTCCCGCACGGCGCACGGCTATTACACTTTCCCCAAGCTGGAAGGCGAGCTGGGCAGCCGGATGAAATTCCAGGGCAAAGAAAAAATTGTTTGGAGTGTCAATAACTACCTCGGGCTGGGCAACCACCCGGAAATCCGCAAAGTAGACGAAGAAGCGAGCCGCGAATGGGGCCTGGCTTACCCGATGGGCTCCCGCATGATGTCGGGGGAAACCCAATACCACGAACAGCTGGAACGCGACCTGGCTGAGTTTGTCCAAAAAGAAGACGTACAGCTGCTCAACTTCGGCTATCAGGGCATCATGTCTATTGTAGACTCCCTGCTTACCCGTAAGGATATCGTGGTGTACGACAAAGACTGCCACGCTTGTATCTACGATGGCATCCGTATGCACCTCGGCAAGCGCCTGCCTTACGAGCACAACGACATCGAGAGCTTCGAAAAGCAAATCAAGAAAGCCAAGCTGTTCCAGGAACAGACGGGCGGCGGTATCCTCGTTATCACCGAAGGCGTATTCGGTATGCGCGGTGATCAGGGTATCCTGAAGGAGATCGTAGCGTACAAGGAAGAGTACGGCTTCCGTATGCTGGTAGACGATGCGCACGGCTTCGGCACCCTGGGCGAAACCGGTGCCGGCGCGGGCGAAGCGCAGGGCGTTCAGGATGAAATCGACCTGTACTTCAGCACCTTCGCTAAGTCTATGGCGAGCATCGGCGCATTCGTTGGCGGCGATAAGGAAGTCATCGAGTTCCTGCGCTACAACCTGCGCTCGCAGATTTTTGCCAAGTCGCTCCCGATGCCCATTACCATCGGCAACATCAAGCGCCTTGAGATGCTGCGCACCCGCCCGGAGTTTAAAGCGAAGCTGTGGGAAAATGCCAACAACCTGCAGAAAGGCCTGCGCGAGCGCGGCTTTGACCTTGGCAATACCTCAAGCTGCGTAACTCCGGTATACATGCACGGCTCCGTAGAGGAGGCCATGGTGCTGGTAAAAGACCTGCGCGACAATTACGACATCTTCTGTTCTGTGGTCGTATACCCGGTGATTCCGAAAGGCATGATCCTGCTGCGCCTCATCCCCACTGCAGCGCACAATCAGGAAGACATCGATCAGACGATAGAGGCTTTCACCGCTATTTCCGACAAGCTGAAGAACGGCGAGTACCGGAAGCAGGCGGAATTCATCAAGCCCGAATAAGCAGAAACATCAAGCCGGAAGCCGGAAGCCGAAATAGTGAGGCTTCTGGCTTCCCCTTTTCTCCCCCTTCCCATTTCCGCCTCCCCTCTTTCCCCAATAAATACTATTTTAGCACCATCCTTTCAATACCTCGATATGAAAACAATACTCACAGCGGCATTGCTGCTATGCTTATCCGTGGCCTACGGGCAAACCGACTCCACCGCTGCCGCGCAGCAGATCAACGGCCGGCTCAAGGTGTATTTTCAGGCCAATGAAGAGAAAGACTTTGATACCATCCTGGACATGGTCTACCCCAAGCTCTTTGATATGGTGCCTCGTGAGATGGTGAAGGAACAATTTGCGGCGATGAAGGGTCAGGGTATGGACTTCCGCATCTACGATATGGGAGTGGATTCCTTGTCTGCGCCCTTCGTGCACGAGTCCGAGCAGTTTGTCGAAGTGGGCTATTCCCACCGTATGGATATGGTAATGACGGACAGCTCGTCGCAGGCAGCCGCGCCGACTATGCTGGGCTTGTTTCAGGCACAGTACGGCGAAGACAAGGTCACCTACGACGAGTCGGCCTATACCTTTCGTATTCAGCTAGCGAAAACGATGCTTGCCATTGCTCCCATTGATTCCAGGAAATGGATGTTTATTGACTTTCAGCGGGACAAGCCTGCGTTGTTGAGCATGCTGTTCCCGGAGAAAGTCGTGCAGCACTTTACGGGAGGGCAGTAACTATACCGACGACGAAGTAGTTTCCCCGATAGCCATCGGGGCCAACCATTACTTCGTGTCGGCATATACTCGTGCGTCGGGTTTGTGCCTTACGCCCAAACCTCTCCGTTCCGAGTATAGCTTATCTTCCGAGATAGTGGTTTCAATAAGCACGATCCGCATGCCGGCCCGCAGCCCGTATACGGCTGCCCGGGGGCCGGAGATGATTTCCAGCCGGGTAATTTCCTGGTCGCGGACTAATTCAGCTGCAATGGTGTAGGAGTCTATAAAGACACCGTTGACCAGATAGCAGGCAGTAGAGCCACGCACCGTCACCCGATTGTTCTTGATCGCTACGCCGGGCCTGGTCGACATGATATCGAACAGGCTTTGCTGCGGAGGATTGACAATCATCGGGTTCACCCGGGTAAATTCCTGGTTGGAGCCACAGGAAGAGAGGAGTTGCACCGCAAGAGCGAGCGTAAAGAGGACGCTGATTTTCATAGCTTTAGTTTTTAAAGCCGAAGCGGAATGAAGTCCGTGCCCGGCAGTAAGGAAATATAAGAAGGTTTAGAATAGCCTGGTTGCGGTGGTCAGGAAAAGTCTTTAAATATACGGCTTTATTTGGTGAGAGTCAATAGCGGCAGGTGTTGGGTACCATTTTTTCCCGGTATGCATTGGGCGAAAGCCCGTACTTGCGTTTGAACACCCGGTTGAAGTAAGAAGCGCTGTTGAAGCCGGCCGAGCGGTAAGCGTCCTGTATCCGGCGGGAGGGGTCCTGCAGCAGGCGGCAGGCGAGTTTCATCCGCTCGTTGTTAATAAACTCAACGGGCGTCACGCCAAAGTGGTCCTTAAACACGCGGTAGAAATGAGACTCGCTCATGTGTACGCGCTGACTGATCTGTTCGACCGTTATGGGCTCGCTCAGGTTTTCACGGATATAGCGTATGGCAAAGGACAGCCGGTCGTCACTCTCTACTTTATGGTCTTCGATGTAATTGGCGCGCGACTCGGCCTGCAGGATTCGGACGATCAGCTCCTGCAGCATCAGGTTGGCAAAAAAGTCTTTAGAAGGATGGTCTTCCGTGCATAGGAACAGCAGCCGCTGAATAATCTGCTTGACCGCAACGCTATTGGTAAAGTGAAAGCTCGAAGGGGTGAAGCGCCATTCTCTATCGTCTGGTTTCGGCGCAGTTTCGTTCAGGGTGCGGATCGTCTCCTGGATTTTCTCTTCTGAGAGCGTCATAGCGAGGCAGTGGGTAGGGTTATCCATCCGCGCTTCCGGAAACGTGATGCACATGGTTTCGTCCGCCGGCAGCAGCAGAGATTCGCCCGGCATAAATTCAAAGCTGGGGTGCTTCTGCAACTTCATAACTTTTTTTCCCCGGATCATGCTGGCAAAAACCGGCTGATTGAATTTCAGCAGTACCTCTTCTGCCCGCTGATGGGTTTCAAAGATATTCACCTCCGCTTTTTCCATAGTGAAGGAGGTTTTGTTTTCCACGAGTGTATCGAGGTGGCGGTAGAGCGAAAAGTTATGAGGCAATTGCATATGTGTGTCCCTGGTATTAGTCTTACCGGAATGCAGTCCGGTATATTTTAAAGTAAAGTCGCTTTCTGTTTTTTAAATATCGCCCGATTTGGGCATCCTGCCAAATAATGTTACCCTTTAAGCGGATTTTCATACCCTTTTTGCGAGAATAGTACACTATTATGATAGAATAGGTCAATACAGTGAGCTGGTCAATGCTTAATTTTGTGGAAAGCCGTTCAGGAGAGTCAAAATTCTTTTGTAAGGCTGAAATCAAAATTTACCACCAAAAACAATACAGGTATGAGCAATGTAGCCACTGTAACCCAAGATAAACTGGGTGCTCCCAAGTTCAAGGAGCAATACGACAACTTCATCGGCGGCAAATGGACCCCGCCCACCAAAGGCGAATATTTTGAAAATGTATCTCCCGTAGACGGCAACAGCTTCACTAAGGTGGCGCGTTCTACTGCTGAAGACATCGAGCTGGCGCTTGACGCGGCCTGGGAAGCTGCTCCGGCCTGGAACTCCTCCGCTGCCGCTTACCGCTCCGGCCTGCTGCTGAAAATCGCCGACATCATGGAGCAGAACCTTGATGCCCTGGCTCGCGTCGAGACCTGGGACAACGGCAAGCCGTTGCGCGAAACCACTGCAGCGGATATGCCGCTGGCCGTCGACCACTTCCGCTACTTCGCCGGTGTCATCCGCGCCGAGGAAGGCAGCATGAGCGAACTGGACGCGAATACCGTCTGCATCAACGTAGCAGAGCCGCTGGGCGTAGTCGGGCAGATTATCCCTTGGAACTTTCCTATCCTGATGGCGGCCTGGAAACTGGCACCGGCACTGGCAGCAGGCAACTGCGTAGTACTGAAGCCCGCAGAGCAGACCCCGGTGGGCATTCTGGTGCTGATGGAGCTGATTCAGGATGTACTGCCGGCCGGCGTACTGAATATCGTGAACGGCTTCGGCATCGAGGCTGGTAAGCCGCTGGCTTCCAACCCGCGCATCAACAAAGTCGCCTTTACCGGCGAAACGACTACCGGGCAGCTGATCATGCAGTATGCTTCCAAGAATATCATTCCGGTAACGCTGGAGCTGGGCGGCAAGTCGCCGAATATCTTCTTCAAAAGCATCATGGATGCGGACGATGAGTTCTTCGACAAGTGCCTGGAAGGCGCCGTCATGTTTGCGCTGAATCAGGGCGAAGTCTGTACCTGCCCCTCCCGTATGCTGGTAGAGGAGAGCATCTTCGACGCCTTCATCGAGCGCGTAGTGGAGCGCACCAAAGCCATCAAGCTGGGCCACCCGCTGGATCCGGAAACGATGATGGGCGCACAGGCTTCCAACGATCAGTATGAGAAGATCCTCAAGTACATCAAGATCGGTAAGGAGGAAGGCGCAGAAGTCCTCTGCGGAGGCGAAGCAGCATTCAACGAAGGCCTGGAAGGCGGATTCTACATTCAGCCGACTATCCTGAAAGGCAATAACAAGATGCGGGTATTCCAGGAAGAAATCTTCGGCCCGGTAGTCTGTGTAACCACCTTCAAGGATGAGGCAGAGGCCCTCGAAATTGCCAACGATACGCTCTACGGACTGGGTGCCGGCGTATGGACCCGCGATATGCATCAGGCGTATCAGATTTCCCGTCAGGTGAAAGCTGGCCGCGTATGGGTGAACAACTACCATACTTATCCGGCGCACGCACCGTTCGGCGGCTACAAGAAGTCTGGCATCGGCCGTGAGACGCACAAGATGATGCTGGCTCACTACCGTCAGACCAAGAATATGCTGATCTCCTACGATAAGAAGGCGATGGGATTTTTCTAGATAAATGACCATTCCTTCTCAGCAGGCTTGGCGGGCACGTACCGGCCAAGCCTGTCTTTTTTCCAAACCAAAAAAAATCAGAACATGGTACAACGCGTTTTGGTCACCGATGAGGCCGCCAAGGTTATCGATCAGCTGCGGGAGCAGCACGGCCCGCTTATGTTTCACCAAAGTGGCGGCTGCTGCGATGGCTCGGCTCCGATGTGCTTTGCTAAAGGAGAGTTTTTGCTCGATGACAACGATGTATGGATTGGAGACATCCACGGCTGCCCATTCCTGATGTCCAACGATCAGTTTGAGTACTGGAAGCACACCCAACTAACCGTAGGCATCACCAAGGGCCGGGGAGCGAGCTTCTCCTTGGAAATCCCGTTGGGTATCCGCTTCATTATCGACTCCCGCCTGTTTTCTGATGAGGAAATCGCCAACCTGCAACCGGTGCAGAAGGGCAGTGTATTCAGCTAAGTTAACTATTCACCCGGACCGGAAAATTGCATTTTCTGCCTTTGTTTG
>CAJXXJ010000086.1 GCA_913062745.1 uncultured Phaeodactylibacter sp. | reverse complement strand
TAAGGCACAAACCCGACGCACGAGTATATGCCGACACGAAGTCATGGTTGGTCCCAAACTACTTCGTCGTCGGTATAGTTCAAAAATTACTTCCAACCCGATTCATTAGCATACGTCTCATAATCGACAGGTGGCAGGTAATCAAAGGTTTCACCTGTCTTCTGTTCAAAGGCTCTTGCTGCAAGTGAAAGCAAGGCCTCAAAGCTTTCTTCCTGAGGCATGAGTTCGGGGTTGGCAATTACAGCCTGAAAACGAGTCTGGCAAGCTATTCAAGCTGTCCGAAGCACGAAGTGGCCAATCCAACCCAGCAGCCCGGCCACTTCGCCTTCCTGGCAGCGTAAGCTTAGTTGTGCCACCAAACGTTTAAAGGCGATGGAAAAAGCGGCCGGCTTAGCCGCATAGGTTTCACTCCTGTATTACCCCCCGCAGCCCCAGGTGCACCCGTTCCCGCCAGTAGCGCTCGCTGTGGTCGTGCCCGGGGTAGGCCTGCGTCAACCAGTCTTTCCCGGCTTCGTAGCCATTGGCCATTAGTATAGAGTCTATTTGCTGCTGATAAGGCGCATAGAAGCGGTCGAGCCCTTCTGTGCCGTAATCGAAATACCAGCGTTTGCCTTCCGGCAAATGGGCTGCGAAGTAGTCGATAAGGGCGTGGGCCAGCTGCGGCGTGTCGTCCTCCAGAGAAACCGGCCAGTGGGTAGACAGGCACAGAGCGCCTGCAAAGACCTCCGGATACTCACAGACTGCGTACATAGAGATAAGCCCGCCCATGCTCGAGCCGCCTATGTAGGTGTGAGCCATCCCTGCTTTGGTCCGGTAGGCCGTATCTATGTAAGGCTTTAGCTCTTGGGTAAGAAAGCGCAGATAATCGTCAGAGAACGGCTCGCTTCCCATATGCTCGCGGATGGCCCCGGCATAGGGCGCGGCAGGCTTTTCCGGCAGGTATTCCTGAAACCGTTTTTCGCTGGCGTGGTTGACGCCCACGATGATCACCTCCGGCATCAGCCCCGCCCGGCTCAGGCTGTCCGCGGTGCGGTGAATCTGCCAGGCCGCCCCGCCGTACGCCAGGCTGTCGAAAAAGAGGTTTTGCTGGTCCATCATGTACAGCACAGGGTAATGGCGGGTGGTATCCTCAAAGTAGGAGGGAGGCAGGTAGGCCATGCCCGACTTGGTACTGATGTGCCGGGAATCTTCGTAGGTGAAAGGTTGGAAGCGGCCGGGCTGTTCCCCGGCAGGCACTTGCTCGCTCTGGCAGGCAGCCATCAGGAGCAACAGAAAAAAGAGTAACAATGCTCGCATAGCATACTGGCTTTGATTGAGCGAAAGATACGCAAACTGCTGATATCGGTCATTGGCAGAAAAGCAGCCCGCTCATAGATTGAAACAAAAAATACGGACTATGAAAGGCTTGTCCCGGCTTTCTGTCGCCCTGCTGCTATTCACGGGGCTTACTGCGCTTTACGGCGGTATCAACCTGATCATTGACCCCACCGGGCAGCGCATGCAAATGCCGTTGGAACTGCTGCGCGGAGCGTTTCCTTCCTATTTGCTACCCGGCATTGTACTGAGCGTAGCCATCGGCTTAGGCAGTTTGTTATCAGCCTGGGCAGTGGGAGCAGGCTGGCGTTTCTGGCCCCGCTACCTCCTGGCATCAGGCCTGCTGCTGACTGCCTGGATCGGTATTCAGGCCGTGATCTTGGAAATGCTGCACCCCCTGCAGGTCTTTTACGGGTTGCTCGGGCTGCTGTTGTGCAGCTTAGGCGCCCGTGCCCTGTCCCGTCTGCAGCAGGCATGAAAAGCGCAGGCTTTGCGAAAGCTGTCTCCCCCCTACATATTCTTCAACCGCCCGCCGTCTACCGCCAGTGCCACCCCGGTGATGTACGCCGCAGCCGGTGTGGCCAGAAAGGCAATGGTGGCACCGATTTCTTCCGGTTCAGCAAAACGGCGCAGCGGGATGTTGCTTTGCATCGCCTGGACTACTTCTTCCTGGCTTTTGCCGCTGCTCTCCGCTTTCTTATCGATGATACTCTGCAGGCGGTCGGTGCTGGTCGCACCCGGCAGTACGTTGTTAACGGTGATGCCATCCGGGCCTACTTCGTTGGCGAGCGTTTTTGCCCAGTTGGCTACCGCGCCACGTACGGTATTGCTCACCCCGAGGCCCGGCAGTGGTGCTTTTACGGAAGTGGAGATAACGTTGATAATCCGGCCATACTGCTCCCGGCGCATCCCCGGCAGTACGGCTTTCGCCAAAAGGTGGTTGCAGATCAGGTGCTTGGTGTAGGCCTCCAGAAATTCTTCCTCGGCAGCCTCTGTGATCGGTCCGCCGGGAGGGCCGCCGGTATTGTTGACGAGGATGTGGATGGGCTTGGTAGCGGTCAGGCCCCGCACTTTCTTCTTCAGGTCAGCCGGGTTGGTGAAGTCAGCGGCCAGGAAATCGTGGTGCTGGCCGGCAACGCGCGACATTTCTTTGGTGATGGCGGCCATGGCATTGGCGGATCGGGCTACAAGGGTGACATTCGCGCCGAGTTTGGCCAGCTCAAAAGCGGCTGCTTTGCCGATCCCTTTGCTGCTGCCGCATACGAGCGCATTTTTGCCTTTCAAATCTAAGTTCATGGATGGTCTTTTGTATATTCCGGCTAAATTTAAAGAAATTGATAAAAAACCCGCGGCTTTCGGTCAGAAAGCCGTGCTGCATCATCTAAACCGAAAAAATTATGCCACTAGCCAAACCGTTTAACCTGCAAAAATGGGTAGATGATAACCGCCACCTGCTCAAGCCGCCCGTCGGCAATAAGCAAGTCTACAAGGGCAATGACGATTACATCGTGATGGTGGTGGGTGGCCCCAACGGGCGCAAAGACTACCACTGGGAAGAAGGCGAGGAGCTGTTTTACCAAATCGAAGGCGATATCACCCTCAAGATTATCAACGAAGCAGGGGAGCCGGAAGACATCCCGATCCGGGAAGGGGAGATGTTTCTGCTGCCGCCCCATATCCCGCATTCGCCACAGCGCCCGGCCAATACCATCGGGCTGGTCATTGAGCGCTACCGCAAGGAAGGCGAGCTGGATAAGCTGATGTGGTTCTGCGACAACTGCAACCACAAGCTGCACGAAGAGGCTTTCCCGCTCGAAGACATCGTCACTCAGCTCAAGGCGGCCATCAATAACTTTATGGAATCTGAGGAGCTGCGTACCTGCGACAATTGCGGTACGGTAATGCAGAAGCAGTAAAAAGCCTACTTTTGCAGGCCTTACTTTAGCCTATGCAAAAAATTTATTTCGCTTCGGATTTCCACCTCGGCGTGGACGCCCGCCTTACGAGTCAGGAGCGCGAACGGCAGATCGTGCGCTGGCTGGAGCAAATCCGGGAGGACGCAGCTGCTATTTATCTGGTTGGGGATGTCTTCGACTTTTGGTTTGAATACCGGTCGGTAGTGCCCAAAGGCTACGTGCGCCTGCTGGGCAAGCTGGCGGAGCTGCGCGACAGTGGCATCCCGGTTTACTTTTTTACAGGCAATCACGATATGTGGGTCTTCCGCTACTTTGAGGAGGAGCTGGGGATCCCGACCTACCGCGAGCCGATCCGCCGGAAGCTCAACGGCAAGCAGTTCTTCATCGGGCACGGTGATGGGCTGGGGCCGGGCGATCATGGCTACAAAGTGCTGAAACGCATCTTCGCCAACCGGGCCTGTCAGTGGCTGTTTGAGCGCCTGCACCCCAACTTCGGCATCGGTATGGCCAATTTTTGGTCCAACAAAAGCCGGGAGGCAGACGGGCCGGAGCTCAGCACCTTCCTGGGCGCAGAAAACGAATGGCTCATCGCTTACGCGAACCGCAAGCTGGAGCAGGAGGATATCGACTTTTTCATCTTCGGGCACCGGCATCTGCCCATCGACTATACGCTAAAGAACGGGTACAGCCGTTATATCAATCTTGGCGAATGGATGTTTGCCAATTCCTACGCTGTATTCGACGGTGAAACGGTATCGCTTAAATTTTTTGAAAATGAGCAGGGCAAAATTTTTGGTACTTAGTGTATGGCTGTTGCTGAATGCCTGCAGCCTCCGGCCGGGCGCACTCAATGCTGCTCCCGCTTCCGGCGAAACTGCCGGGCAGGATTCGCTGCGCCTGCTCCACATTCTGCCACAGCGCGGTAAGGCTTTCACCGTGGACAAGCTGCAGCAGGTTTACCTGATCGACAGCATCAATACCGTCTACAAGTACGGTCCGGATGGCCGCGAGATTTTCCACTACAATAACAATACCCGCGGCACGCTGGGCTATATCGATGCCACGGACCCCTTCAACCTGCTGTTGTTCTACCCTGAACTGCAGAGCATCGCCACACTGGACCGCACGATGAATGAAACGGGTTTGCTCCACCTTTTCTCAGCAGGGGTGGTAAATGCTACCGCTATGGGGCTGGCCATCGACAACAACATCTGGGTGTACGATCAGGCGCTGTTTCAGCTGAAGAAGGTGGGGCGCGACGGGCAGGTACTGGTCACAAGTGATAACCTCAGCGCGCAGCTGGCAGACCCTCCCCGGGCTACGCAGCTGACTGCGCAGAATAATCTCATTTATCTGACTTGCCCCGGGCAGGGGGTGTATGTTTTTGACAATTTTGGCCAGTTTTATCAACTGCTTCCTTACCCGCAAGCGGAGCGCGTGCAGCTGCTGGACCAAAAGGTGGTGCTGTATGAGCCCGGCCGGGTGCTGGCCTACAATTTGCAAACGCTGCAGGAGCGGGTGCTCAGTGTGGAGGGACAACGGCAAAAGCAGGGTATGCAGGTACGCTATCAGGGGAAGCGCTACTACGAACTCGACGCCTCGGGCGCCCTCAAAGTCTACGCCACTCCGTAAAAAAAAAGGCCACGGGCATTATGCCACGCAGCCATCCATTTTCAAAACAGGAAATAACCCCAAAAGCGGAAGCAGCTCACTCACTGAATTACTGAGGGCCGCCTCTGCTTTACTATGGGGTAAACAATCGTAATTGGTTCTTTCTACAAGCGGTTGAAGTAGAAGGCTTTCTTCACCGTATTAAAGGTATCATCCTGGCAGGAGATGGTGTGCTGCAGTACGAGCTCATCAGCTTGTATATACTGTAGCTGTGCCACGCTTGCCCGGCCGTCTTCAAAGGTGATGATGATGTGGCGGCCGTCTTTGCCAACGGTCCAGCTGCCTTTCTCATCTATCCGCTGACTGTGGTTGCCAAATTTGCGGATGAGGTTGCCATTCGGCAAAAAGGTGTAGGTCAGGTAAGCATCTTCCAGGGTATTCCGCTCATCCGGCTGATAGTCGAAAGGGAAGGTGGTATTCTCCCAGGCTCCGCTCAGCATCCTGGTGACGTGCTTCATTTCCTCCGGGCTGGCTGCTGCTTCGTACACTAATGAAAAGCCTTCCTGGCCCTTTAGTGCCTGCATATGCAGCTGCTGGCAGTTGGCGTCTACGGCATATTTCAGCGTTTCTCCGGTGCTGTAATCCGTAAACCGAAGCTCGGCAGCGGCATCCGCAGCCGGGAGGCATTCCCACTGAAAAAGCCGGGTGCTCGTATTGCCGGCACAGGCAGTAAACCACTGTACCAGGCCGCTTTCAAAAAACTGCATGGTTACCGGCCGGCCGTCGCTGCAGGTTCCTTTCCAAAGTCCGGAAGGCAGCTCGGCGGTAATGCGGGCCGGCCAGTCACTGTCTGGCTGTTCACTGAAGGTGCATTCTGACGGGTGAGCGCTGAGCTGTGCGTTCATAATGCCCACACAGGCCAGCAACAGGCTGAGGGTTAAGGTTTTCATTATTTTTATTTTAAGTCGGGTATACGCAAATATTGCGTATTACTTACAGAGACAAATGTAAGGGGCAAGGGATGCACGGATCAAGCATTATGGATAAGGCTGGATGGTTTTTCGATGAATTGCGTATCTTCATAAGCTAAAACACTGGCACATTGCTTATCAAGACGCGGGGCATCGTTTTTCGCTCCCTTAAGTACGGAGAGACGAGCCTGATCGTAGACATATTCACGGAGGAGCGGGGGCTGCGGAGCTACCTGATTAACGGCGTGCGCAGCAAGCGGGGCAAAGTCAAAGCCAGCCTGCTGCAAATCATGTCGCTGGTGGAAATCGTAGCCTACGACAAGCACGAGCGGGGGCTCAACCGCGTGAAGGAGATACGGGCAGACCGTGTCTTTCAGGCGATTCCCTTCGATGTGCGGCGGAGTGCGGTAGGGCTGTTTATGGCGGAAATTGCCCGCAAGTCGATACGCGAGCCGGAAGAGAACAAGCGCCTGTTTGCTTTTCTGCACCGCAGTTTTGCCTTTCTGGATGAGACGGATCAGCCGATTGGCAATTTGCACCTGCACTTTTTGCTGGAGCTAAGCTTTTACCTCGGCTTTGTGCCCGGCGGCACCTGGTCTGAGGCTACGCCCTTCTTTAATTTGCAGGAAGGCCTGTTCGTGCGCGAAGCTCCGGTGCACGGGCACCATTTGGGCAAAGAAGAAAGCAGGGTGCTCTACGAATTGCTCAACAGTACTTACTCCGACTGCCATGCAGTGCAGATCAAAAGCGCGCAGCGGCGTTTGCTTTTGCGTAAGCTCATCGACTTCTACCGGTTCCACCTGGAGAACCTGTCGGAAATTTACGCCCACGAAGTATTGCAGGAGGTATTGGAATAAAAAACGGCAGCAGCTTTTAACAAGAAAACTGCTGCCGTCAGGCTTGATTAAGCCGGGAACGGAATCTTCAGCTCCTGGTTCGGGTGAATCAGGTTAGGATCTTTGAGCTGATCCGTATTCGCGTTGAAGATGTGCATGTATTTGCCCGCATCGCCGTAGTAGTGCTTGGAGATTTTGGACAGGCTATCACCGCTCTTTACGGTGTGCATATGGTAGTAGTCTGTATTTTCGACCTTGATGTCGGCCTGAAGGTCAGAGGGCTGCTCGCCGCCGATTTCCTTGATTTTGTCCCACATCAGGTCTTTCTGGTACTGAGTTTGAGTGGTGCCGCCAATTTTCAGCTTGCCGTCTACTTCTTCAACGTAGCCGTCTTTGACTCCAAACTGCTCTCCCAGGTCGAGTACGGGTTGGTATTTTGCTTTCACAGACATAAGTTGGTAGTGTTTTGATATTTGGAAAAGTGAAAGAATGTACATTTTAGACGAGTGCCGGAAGATAAAGTAACAAGATACGGCAAAATTTCAAGCTAGTACAGCCGTCTGCGGTGATGCCGGTTTTTTTTCCTTGAATTAGGGGTGAGCCGGACAATCTTCGCAGCCTTGCGCCCGTTTGATAATCAGACGAAACGCCAAACTCTATTGACAAAGAAATCGCAATTTTTTAGGGCCACGCGTGCTTCCCGGCACAGTGGTGTAACTTTTATCATGGGATTATAATTGTCTAAGATGCCCCCGCAGAAATGTGGGGGCATTTTTATTTCTCCAGCACTGCCCAGTAGAACGGAATCCACTTTGTATGCAGGTAATCTTCACGCACCGGGCGGAATCCAGCTTCTTTGAGCAGCCGGTCGGTAGGCCGGTTGAGGTGACAACCTTCAGCCATGTGTTTCCAAAGGGGAGTGAATTTTTGCTGCAGCCATTTCTGAGGTTGCCGGCTGTCGTGGATATGCTCCATAGCCAGCAGCCGCCCGCCGGGGCGTAACCATCGCTGAAAACGGCTCAGTGCGTCCGTAAGGTCCGGTACCGTGCACAGTACGAGAGTACAGACGATATAGTCCAGGCTCTCCGGCGCAATACGCTGCTCCAGTTCGGGTGCTTCCAGCGAGGCCTGTACCAGTTCAATATCAGCCACTACCGGCACCTCTTCCAGCTTGCGGCGCGCCCTGCCCATCATGGCTGCGGATGGCTCCACGGCCAGCACCTGTGCTTCGGGGGCATAGAGCGGGAAGTTGACGCCGGTGCCTGAGCCTACTTCCAGTACTTTGCCCGCTACATTGCCCAGCAGCTCCTGTCTGCGCGACAGCAGTAAGCGTTCTTCCAGCCGTTCCATAACGGGATCGTAAGCTTTAGCAAATAAACGGGCGTAGAAAGATTCCCGAGGCATGATGAAGGGGTTGTAAAAACTCAACACCAATATAGGTGCGAATAAAAAGGCGGCCAGGCGCCGCCCGGGCATGGATCAGAAGGTGCCCGTGCTGAACCAGTCACCGCCTCCGCGCTTTTCCTGCTCCCGCTCCGCTTTGGTTTTGTCAAAAGTGTCCCGCTCCAGGAAAAATTCTTTTTCTGCTTCTGGTTCCTGTTCCCAGGACCATACCGGCTTTTTCTCATCCTGGTCAATCCGGTTTTTAAACCAAAAGGCTACGAAGATGCCTACCAGTGCGCCAAACAGGTGGCTCTCCCAGGATACCTTCTCGTCAGTGGGCACGATGCCGGCAAACATGCCGCTGTAGTAAACGACTACGACCAGCGCCAGTACGATAGACTTGACGTTGCGGCGAAAAATACCGCTCCAGAATACGAAAGCCACCAAGCCGTAAATGACGCCGCTCGCACCAATATGGAAGGCATTGTCCCGGGCAAATGCCCAGACCGTAAGGCCGGTAAGGAAATAAATGCTGAAGAAGCTGGGCACCGCTGCCCGCCGGTAAAAGAAAAACAGGATTAGGGTGAGCACAAAAAGCGGGGGCGTATTAGAAAGCAAATGCGGCCAGCCGGAATGTATCAAGGGGGAAAACAGGATGCCTTTCAGCCCAAATTCCTTGCGCGGGTACACGCCCAGCGTGCCGAAGTCCATGCCGGTGACTACCTGAAACAGGTGAATCATCCATACGGCGGCTACCAGCCAGATAGCGATGCGCAGGCTGCTCCAGAATTTTTTTGAGGTCCGCTCGATAAAAGTGCTCATGGCGTCACTATTTTAAGCCAGCAGTTCCACCATGCCGAGCATAGCGGGATTAATCTCGTTGTGGTGCTTAATCGCATTCTCAAATGGGGTGTAGGCCGTTTCGCCTTTGATTTCGCCGATCATCACCCCGGATTTGCCGTCGATCAGTGCTTCGACCGCTGCCACGCCCATGCGGCTGGCGCGCACGCGTTCCATACAGGTAGGCCGGCCGCCCCGCTGCAGGTGGCCCAGTACGGTCACCTTGGTCTCGTAGGGGCAGTTCTGCTTAACGGTTTCCGCAATCTGGAAAGCGCCGCCGGCATCATCGCCTTCGGCTACTACCACGATGCTGGAGTTTTTCTTTTTCTCGTAATTGGCATTCAGGGTGTCAATCAGAGATTGCACATTGGTGTGGCTCTCTGGTACCAGAATCGCTTCCGCTCCGGTAGCCAGCCCCACGTTCAGGGCTATGAACCCGGCATCGCGGCCCATTACCTCCACAAAGAACAGGCGGTCGTGGGCATTGGCCGTATCCTTGATATTGTCAATGGCATTCATTGCCGTGTTGATGGCCGTATCGTACCCGATGGTGTAGTCGGTACCGTAGAGGTCGTTATCAATCGTGCCCGGGCAGCCCACCATCGGGATGTCCGGATGTTCTTCCATAAAAACCTTTGCGCCGGTGAAAGTGCCGTCTCCGCCAATGGCTACAATACCGTCTATACCCTGCGACCGGAGGTTGTCGTATGCTTTTTGGCGCCCCTCCTCCGTCCGGAATTCCTGCGAGCGGGCGGAGCGGAGGATGGTGCCGCCCAGCTGTATGATGTTGCTCACGGAGTAGGGCTGCATTTCCCAAAAGTCTCCTTCGATCATGCCCTGGAAGCCACGGCGGATGCCTACGGCCTGCATCCCTTTGCTAATCGTGGTGCGGACTACAGCACGGATACAGGCGTTCATGCCAGGCGCATCGCCACCGGAGGTAAAAACAGCTATTTTTTTCATGCTATTGGCTTGAGATTGTTGATCTGCGAAAATAACCGCAGCGAAGGAAGGGTTAACTGATAATTGTCAGGCACTACTGATAGCGGCGGCGCACCAGCCGGATAAAGTCGCGGGCAATATCCTCGCGTTCTTCGTCTGCCCAGTCATATTGTTCAGCCAGCTGTACGAGGAGTGGCTTGGCTTCCTCCATGTTATCCATGCGGTTCAGTCGGCTGAGGTGGTCATTCAGTGCATTGAGGTCGCGGCCAAAGAGCTCGTTCATG
>CAJXXJ010000085.1 GCA_913062745.1 uncultured Phaeodactylibacter sp. | reverse complement strand
GAGGTCACGGTCTACGTCTTCGACGAGCCGACGATCGGGGTCGACGTCGGCACGCGCGCGCAGATCTATCGCTTCATCGAGGAGCTCTGCGAGGCGGGCGCGGCGATCGTGCTGGTCTCGTCCGACCTTCCCGAAGCCAATAACTTCATGACCAGCGTGCGGGATATCGCCACACTCGCCAACGGGCAAATTGTGCTGACCGCAAGCACCTTCCTGATCCGTTACGCCGTAGTTATCTTGCAACCCAATGGAAGCATACAGCACAGCAACGACATACTTGGCATACCCATGGCGCTGGCTGTCGATCCTTTTGATAATATCCTGGTGGCGGGGCAGTTCGATGGCATCAATGCCGCACACCGCTATATACCTGGCCAGGGCCTGCAGCTTTACCCGAATGGCAAAGGCGCAGACGGGCTGCTCCGGCAGCTCGCGGTGAACGCTGCCGGCGGCTACTATCTGGCCGGCAATTTCAGTACCTTCAACGGGCAGCCTGCCCTCAGCTTGCAGCGTTTCAATGGCTTTGGGCAGATAGTGCCCGGCTTCAGCGCCCAACTCGAACGGCCCGGCATCGTCCGCTCGGTGCTGCAGTATGACCATAACCGCATTTGCATCGGCGGTGACTTTGCCCGGGTCGGCGACCAGCCGTTCATCAACCTTGCCCGGCTTATGATCGCTGACGGAAGTGCGGACCCCAACTTCCTGAATACCGGTATCAGCTACCGCAACCAGGTGAATGGCCTGAGCGTAGACGGGCAGGGGCGCATACTCGTTGCCGGAACCAATGATTTCGATGGCGATGAGCTGGCGGAGTCTCCGTTGCTCCGGGTACTGCCTAATGGCACCCTCGACCCCACCTTTGCGCCCAGCCCGCTACCGGTCGGCAGAGTGGATGATGTACAGGCACTGTCTGCCGGGCGGGTGCTCGCAGTCGGCGGCTTTACCGTCTTTGACCCGGGGATTTTGGCCAACCGCGCCGGGCTTTACCTATCTGACGGCCAACTCGATGACGCCTTCTCAGACCGCATTAGCGGGCAGCCAGTCGCTATTTTGCAGCAAACGGACGGAAAGCTCCTGCTCGGCGGCAACAACCTGCGCTACGACGGCAGCACGCCCGCTGATTTGCTGCGCCTGACACCCGCCCTGGAACGAGATCCGGACTTCCTGCCTCCCGCTGCGCTGCAATGCCTTTCGGGCTGCCGGATGAGCCTGGCCCAACAAGCCGATGGCGCTCTTTTGGTTGCCGGGAGGCTGGCGATGGGAGCAGATTCCAGCGTCGTGCGGCTCCTGGAAAACGGCGCTGCCGATCCTTCATTTGCCCTGCCGGGCACCTTTAGCGCTACGGAGGAGGACGAGCAGCACCCCTACGATGCAGAGCCACTGCCGGATGGCCGGCTACTGCTCGCGGGGCAGTTTGATGCCCTCGGCAACACTCCGCTCAATGGGTTGGCCCTGTTGCAGCAGGATGGCAGCCTTTATGACCCGCTTACGCAAAACAGCTTTGGGCGTCAGCAATTCCGCGAGGCTCTCCTGCTGCCGGAAGAGCGTTGGCTCCTGGCCGGTGATATCTCCGATCAGGCGGGCGCAACGCCGCAGGCACTTGCTATTGCTGAGCCCCCCGGCGCATCGGTAGATATTGGTATTGAGGGGCGGATCAACGCCTGGTTCGGGCCGGCAATGGGACAGGTGGAAGTGGCGCTCGCCGGAGCAGCCTCCTTAAACACGGTAACGGATACGAGTGGGCAGTATCAGTTCGGCGGGCTCGAGGCCGGACAAACCTACAGCGTGCAGCCTATGCTGAATTTTGCAGCAGCAAACGGCTTGTCTACCCTCGACCTGATGCCAATGAGCCGCCACCTGCTGGGTATTGCTCCAATCACCAACCCCTACCAGCTCCTGGCTGCTGATGTCAACGGCAGCGGCTCGGTCACCGTATCTGATATGATTGCCGTACAGCGCATTATTCTGGGGATTTCCAATGAGTTCCCCAATCAGGATAGCTGGATATTTGTACCTGCAAGCCATGACTTTGTCAATCCGGGAAACCCCTGGCAGGACTTGCCGGCACCACAGCTGCTGATTGAAAACATGCCGGGCGGCGGTGTGCAGGGGCTGGACTTCATAGGCGTGAAGCTGGGAGATGTCAATGGTAGTGCCCAGACACAGTAAGGTACGGATGGTGAAAAAAAACAGGCGGAGGCTCCGCAATCGGTGCCTCCGCCTGTTTTTCCCCCGAAAGGGGTATTCAGAAAGACCAGGTTATCCCTTCCTAAGATTTAGTCTGCACTTTCACCTGGCTGTTGGTATCGAGCCCTTTCGTCACCTCTACCTGTATACCATCCGACAAGCCCAGCTGAATAGCCTGCCGCTCAAAGTTGCGGTCCCCGGTCTTCAGCTCTACATAAGTGCTGTCCCCTTCAAAAAGAACATCCCGCTCCTTGATAGCGACTACCTGCTCCCGCTTGTCAAGTATAATGTCAGCATTGGCGCTGTAGCCCGCCCGCAGGAAGATGTCTTCGGAAGGCTTGACGGCAGCCCGCACCTCAAACTTCACCGTGCCTTCTTCATCTACCCCTTTCGGGGAAATAAACTCGAGCGTAGCCGCAAATTCGCGGTCCTGAATGGCCCCGACCGTCAGCAGCAGCGGCATGCCTTCCTTAAGCTTGCCTACGTCTGACTCGTCTACTTTGCCTTCAAAAATAAGGGCGTTCATATCTGCTACCACCGCAATGCTGGTACCCTCGTTAAAATTGTTGCGCTCGATGACTGATGTGCCTTCCTCCACCGGGATTTCCAGCACCATGCCGTCCAGGGTGGAGGTTACTACATTCGCGACCTGCCGGGAATTGCTGCTCGCCCCTTCGCGCAGCAGTTGCAAATTGTTGATAGCAGCCTGCAGCTCCTGCTCGCGGATGTCTACCTCCGTCTCAAACTGCCGTATGCTGTTAGCGGCTACCACCTGCGCATTTTCAAAAGCCGCTTTCGCCAGCTGCAAGTCGAGCTTAAAAGAATTGTAGTTCTGCTCGGAAATCACGCCGTCTTCAAACAAGCCCCGCTGCCGCTCTTCCTCCTTTTCGGCATTTTCCAGCCGGGCGCGCGCTTCCTCCACATCGAGCCGCTGCTTGTTGAGGTTGCGCTGCCGCTCCAGCTCGCGTTTTGCATCCTGCAGGCGCAGGCGGGCCAGCTCCACGTTTGATTTGGCTGTGTTGATGTTCACCTCGCTC
The DNA here is from genome assembly GCA_913062745.1 of uncultured Phaeodactylibacter sp. GTDB lineage: Bacteria > Bacteroidota > Bacteroidia > Chitinophagales > Saprospiraceae > Phaeodactylibacter. Next base: position 6,895 of record CAJXXJ010000085.1, on the reverse strand, counting down.
GGCACCAGCTTGATGCGCGCCAGGCGCTGCCCTTTACTGACCAGTTGGCCCTCCTCTACGTATATTTCATCCACCACGCCGGAAACCTGCGGCTTGACCTGCACCTCTTTGCGGGGCCGGATGGCGCCGGTGGCTACCGTCTTCTGCGTGATATCCATGATGACCGGAGCTTCCGTCTCGTAATTTTCCGGCGCCTTGCTGTTTTGTTGGTAAAAATAAACGCTCAGGCCGATCGTGGCCAGGAGCAAAAACGCGCCGAGTCCGATTAGACAACCTTTATTCATGATTTTGTTTTTTTATGGTCGAGTGAATTGATTTATTCATTGCGCAATGCTTCCACCGGGTTGATCCCCGCCGCGTGCCGGGCCGGAATAAATCCAGCCGCCAGCCCGGAAAGCACCAAAAGCGTAATTGCTGACAGGCCTACCGTCAGGTTGACCTGCGGGTTGTAAAAGTTTTCTATTTCCACCCCGTTGCTGCGCATCAGGTAGCTCGTTGCCCATATGATGAATGTCCCGGCAATCAGCCCCAGATAGCCTGAGATGGAGGTGATGAGAATGGATTCGGTAAGCACCATCTGAATGATGCTGCCCGGAGGGGCACCGAGTGCTTTGCGGATGCCGATTTCCCGGGTACGCTCCTTTACCGTAATCAGCATGATGTTGCCTACGCCTACGATGCCCGCCAACAGTGTGCCAATACCTACAAACCAAAGAAAAGCTTTGATGCCTCCAAAGAGGTTTTGTATGCTCTGAAACTGTTCTTCCAAATTGAAAGCCCCTCCTCCACGCGGGTCTTCCGGTGCGATGTGGTGCCGCTGTTTGAGCAATGACATGACCACGGGCTCCACCTGGCTGACCTGCACCTGCTCAGCAGCAGAGCAAACGAAGTAGTCCACCCGCTCCCCGGTACCAAACGCGCGGTACATCGTAGTCAGCGGAATAACCACGGCCTCAAGGTCGCTCTCCGTCCACGGCTTAATTTCCACCGGGCCGAAAATGCCCACCACCCGGAACTCCACGCCTTGTATCCGGATGTACTTGCCGATCGGTTCTTCCTGCCCAAACAGTACCTCTGCGGTACGCTTGCCCACCACCGCTACTTTGCGGACTTCATCGATGTCTGGCTGATTGATGTAGCGGCCTTCGTACAGGCGCAGCGCCTCAATATTGATCATATCCTTCAGCTCCCCCCGTATTTCCCGGGGCTCGCCAATATCACGGTAATACACTGGTGCGGCATTCATGCTTAGGCGGGGCGCTATGTACTCCACCTCCGGTATGTTTTGCTGAATCGCCGTGATGTCCTCCAGCCGGAACTGTGGCCGCCGGCCGGGCTGAAACCCCTGATAGGGGAGCGTAGTGGACTCGGGCCACACATACATCACGTTCTTGGCGCGGTCGCCGAAGCCACGGAAAGCACCATTCTCCAGCCCTTTGCCCATGCCGAGTACAAAGACCAGCATAAAAATACCCCAGAAGACGCCGAGGGCAGTGAGGAAGGTGCGCAGTTTATGCTTTTGTATGGTCGACAGGATTTCCTGCCAGTTGTCGCGGTCAAATATCATTGGTGTCGGGTTATGCTTTGGTAATCAGCTTCTCATCGCTTCAATCGGGTTGATGCGGGCAGCCTGCCGGGCGGGCATCAGCCCGGCCAGCGCCCCGGCAACGATGAGCACCACCGTAGCCGAAAGCCCTACCCCCAGGTCTACCTGCGGGTTGCGGAAAAAGTCTACCTCCATTGAGCCCAGCAGGCCGATGAGCGCCACCCCGCATACCAGCCCCAGGTACCCGGCAATAGCGGTAATCAGAATAGACTCCTGCAGAATCATGGAAATGATGGATAGGGGCGTAGCGCCCAGCGCTTTGCGTATGCCAATTTCCCGCGTCCGGTCTTTCACCACAATCAACATGATATTGCTGATCCCAATGACGCCGGCGATGATAGACCCCAGCCCCACAAACCATATAAACAGCCGGATACCGCCCATCAGGCTCATGAACTGCTGAAAGTTTTCCAGCGCGCTGAACATGGAAATCGCCCGCTGATCCTCCGGTGAAAAACCATGCCGGGCAGCAAAAGCATATCGCATCTCAGCCTGTAGCGCTTTCGTCTCTTCCACGTCCAGCCCCTTGGTGGTCACCATCAGTTGGTGAATCTCATCCGTGCCGGCATAGACTTTCTGAGCAGTAGTGATCGGGATGTAGATGATGCGCATCTCATTATCGCTGCCGGTATCCGTATACGTACCGATAACTTTGTAGATGATGCCGCCCAGCTTGATCTCTTTGCCGATGGCATCCTCTTCTCCAAAGAGGTCTTCTTTTACAATCTTGCCGATCACCGCTACCTTCCGGAAATTATGAAGGTCTGCTTCGTTCAAATACCGGCCTTCCTGCATGATCGTGTTCTCTACTTCCTGATGCCCGGGGTGTACCGCGCGCGTACTGAAGGAAAGCCGCTTGTCTTTGTAAACCGCCAGCTGATTCCCGGACAAATAGTATCGGCCGGTCGCTTTATCGATGCCCCGGAACTGCGTAGTCAGCATTTCGTAGTCCTCATTATCGAACTGTATCTGACGGCCCTTCGGCAACCCCTCGTGGGGCATAGAGGTGGTGCCCCGCCTGATCCAGATGCTGTTGGTCGCATCATCGCGGAATTCGTGCTCGATCCCGTTCTGCAGCCCTCTGCCGGCACCGAGCAGCAGCACCAGCATAAAGATGCCCCAGAAAATACCCAGAGCAGTAAGCGCAGTGCGCAGCGGATGCCTGCGGATAGAGTTGAAAATTTCCTGCCAGCGGTCTATATCGAATATACCCATACCCTTAGTTATTTGATGCGGCTACGGTCCGCCCGTTGGAGGCAATCATGCCATCCCGTAACCGGATGACCTGCCTGGTCATCGCTGCGATGTCGTTCTCATGGGTCACAATGAGCACCGTAATGCCCTCCCGGTTTACTTTTTTGAACAGGTCCATCACTTCGTAGGAGGTCTTTGAGTCCAGCGCGCCGGTAGGCTCGTCGGCCAAAATGACTTTCGGCTGCGTAATCAGCGCGCGGGCAATCGCCACCCTCTGCTGCTGCCCGCCGGACAGCTGTGTCGGCAAGTGGTCCGCCCAGTCTGCCAGGCCTACCATATCGAGGTACTCCAGCGCTAAGCTGTGCCGTTTGTCGCGGTCCGTTTTTTGGTAGTAAAGGGGCAACGCTACGTTTTCAGCTGCCGTCTTAAAAGGGAGGAGGTTGAAGGATTGGAAAACGAATCCGATAAAGCGGTTGCGGTAACGGGCTGCATCGGTTTCGCTCAGGTTTTTGATGAGCGTACCATCGAGGTAATATTCCCCCTCATCGTAGGCGTCAAGTATACCCAGGATATTCAGTAGGGTGGATTTACCGGAGCCGGAGGAGCCCATGATGGAAGCGAACGCCCCCTCTTCGATGGTAAGGTCAATACCTTTTAGGACTTCCAGCCGGTTGAAGCCAGTCTGATAGGCTTTCCGTATGCCAGTTAGTTGTATCATGCAGTAGTCGGGTTTAACAATTGGCGAAGTTGGGCAAAAACAAGAAAGTCTGCATACTTATTAGATTAATACAGTAAATCAAAAGACGAAGTCCTGAACAGAAGATGAAAAAAGTAGGGCCAGCCCCCTATTGAAGTCGCCCGGACTTGCTATTTTTATTTCTTTTGGAGCCCCGGGCAGCATTTGAGCGGGCGTGGCGTTAGTATATCGACAAAAGACAAACGGCCTGCCTGGCAAATGAAGTACAGGGCAGCATTACAATAACTGAAAGCATCCCAGGACAAAGCAAACTGACCATGAAAAGATATCTGCTGCGGTTACTGCCAATAATGGTATTCGGAACAATTATGGTGGCGGGCTGTAACCTGAGTGGCCTGAATGACCCTATTGTTGTACCATTCGTAGACGACGAGTTTTATGCCGAACTGTGGGAGAACATTACGCCCGAGGGCCGTCAACTGCACATCCGCCTGAGTACGATAGAGCCGGTAGAGTGCAAGAATGCCACCATTGGTTATAGTTATCAGTCTCAGGGAGATGAAGGCCTGCAGCTGCAGATCAACGAAATCCTCATACCGGAAAATTGCGAAGAGGGAGCCGCACCTGCCCGGGCGGTAGTGGAGCTGGGCCGTTTTTCGGAGGGCACTTATCCGCTCAGGCTATCCTTAAGAGATGCCGTAGACAGTGAAGGGCGGCTTTTTGTGTTAAACGACCGCTATCAAATCACCCTGGAAGAAGGGGGCGGGGTGGTCCCGATGCGCCCGGTGCTTCACCGTATTCCGATGAATACCCTTTGGGGCTATATCCATATTAAAGGAGATGAATCACTGGAAGCTGCAGCCGAAACATTCCTGCAGGACTTGCAGGGGCTTACGGCCAGTCAGTCTGTCAAAAACGGGCACTACGGTTACTTTGAAGTAGATCAGGGCAACATCATCTGGGCAGAAGCAGACGACGAGGAGCAAGCCACGGATTTTTTCCCCTTTGTACGCAGCTTGCCTACCGATGGCAGCGACGTACAAAGCCTGCTTTCAGACTACCGAAGCACCTACGGTGAAGATTTGGAAATCAAAGTATGGACTACGGGCGGGGAAGAGTGGTAAGCCTTGTCGTCCATTGGGCAGCCATTATAAAGTGTGTTACTTAATTGGAGGAGGCAATTTCCCGCTTGCCACGTTTAGATTGGGGAGGCTCTTTCCTGCGGCTTTCCTTCAGTTCAAAGCTAAAGCCGTCCAGCAGCAGCTCTTCGTAGCGCTTCCGGTCAAACTGATAGAGCCGGGCCGGACGGTGCGCAACGCCTTCCTGCGTTTCATCCAGGTCTACCAATAAGTCCATCGACAGAATTTTCTTGCGGAAGTTACGCTTGTCGAGCTTAGTCTCCAGGATCGCTTCGTACAGGTGCTGAAGCTCAGTAAGGGTGAATTTAGGCGGCAGGAGCTCAAAGCCAACGGGCCGGGTGCGCACCAGCCACTTCAGCCGGTGGAAGCAGGCCCGCAGAATTTCGTCATGGTCGAATGCCAGGTCTTTAACCTTAGAAACAGAATGCCACTGCGCTTTGCGCGCAATCGAAGAAGGCTGAATCGTATAGTAGCTGATCTTGATCAGGGAAAAGTAGGCTACGGTAATCACCCGGCCAAAGGGGTGGCGGTTGACTGCGCCAAAGGTCTTCACTTGTTCCAGAAATACATTGCGCAGGCCGGTGAGCTGCTCCAGCACGCGCTTGGCCGCCATATCCAGGTCTTCATTCGGGTACACAAAGTAACCAGGCAATGCCCACTTGCCCTGATAGGGCTCCTCTCCCCGCTTGATCAGCAAAACTTTGAGATCGCCCTCGTCAAACCCGAAAATGACATTGTCTACGGTAAAGGCGGACTTAAAGTATTCGTTAAATTCATTCATAGTGGCTACGCTCGTATTTCTTTGGCCAAAAGGTGAAAGGAATGTTTCCCGGCCTGTGCATCAGAGGATTGAGCTGCAAAGGCTTCAATATTTAAATTTCGGGCTCCGGGAGCAAAAACAGTTCCTGGCTTGGTCTGACTGCACAGAAAATCATTTTTTCATCTTAAAAACAGGCATGAAAGTACTCAATTCCTCCTGTTTATCCAATAAAACAAGGCAGGATTAGTGTCAGTTGTACACTAGCCCGGATTCCATACTAATTCCTTGTAGGTCAATTGTTAAGGGCGTTCAACGAAAATGAGCCTGATCTTCGCCCCCTGAGCCAGGCCGTTGTATTTGGCTGTACGCCAACAATTTAAGAAAATATTGCTATCTTTAAACGAAACCTCTGTTATTGAACACTTCAACTTGACCGTCTATGAACTGGCGAGAGGCACCCATGGTCCGGCTTTTAATGCCGATGATGGCAGGCATTGCGCTGTACGCCTACCCTCTGTATTATCTGGCATGGGGCCTGGGAGCATTCTGCCTGCTCGCTCTGGTCCGGACTTTGGGCCGGCAGACACCCTTTGGCCACCGCTGGCAATCCGGCTTGCTGCTCAGTGGCCTCTTGCTGAGCTTCGGCTATCTGATTGCAACTTATCAGGATACACGCCCGCTGCCGGCTCACTTCCAGCACGCTGTTACTGAAGACGCTCCTTTGGTGCTTACCGGAAGGATAGCGCGTATTACGCCCACGGCTAAGCGGCTGAAAGCAAAGTTGCAGCTGCGGGCGGTTCAACACGCACCCGGGCAGATGCGCAAAGCCGAGGGCGCGCTGATGGCTTATTTCGACATTGACCACCGCAGCCGCCGTCTGAAAGCTGGTGACCTGATCGTCCTCAAAGCAACTGTCCGGGAGCTTTCTCCTCCCCTGAACCCCAAGGAATTCGACTACCGTTCCTATCTGGCACGTCAGAGGGTTTACCATCAGGCCTTCGCAGAAGAGTGGGAGGTGCTGGGCGAAGAAGCCAGCCTTGTCGCCTATGCGGAGCGCTTCCGGCAGCATTGCCTGGGGCTTTTGCGGAAGCATCTGCCCACAGCGGACGAATTTGCCGTAGGGGCCGCCCTCGTGCTGGGCTACAAAGCAGAGCTCACCGAAGAAGTGGAATCCGCTTATGCCAATACCGGGGCGATGCATGTGCTTGCTGTTTCCGGGCTGCATGTAGGCCTGGTACAGGTGATCCTCATGGCGCTGCTCGGGCGGCTGCCCGTCCGGGGCAAATGGTGGCGGTACCTCAGGGCGGCGCTCGTCGTTACCGGTATTTGGGCCTTTGCGCTTATCACCGGTGCTTCTCCTTCCGTGCTCCGTGCCGCCACCATGTTCACTTTCGTAACCCTGGGGCAAAGTCTGGACCGTACCACCAATATATACAATCCTCTGGCAGCATCCGCCTTTCTGTTGCTCTGCCTCGACCCGCTCATGCTGTATCAGGTCG
>CAJXXJ010000084.1 GCA_913062745.1 uncultured Phaeodactylibacter sp. | reverse complement strand
TAAGAATTGATCTTTATTCATTGCGCTATTTGCTACAGTGATTATAATGTTGCCGGGCTATAGCCCTGTCCGACTGTACAGTAAGAGCAGGCAGTTATCTCAGGTAACAGGCTCAGATTATACTAAGGTTACCTGACCTTCCTAATGAAGCATCATGTATCTGCTTTCGGTAGTAGTTTGTCGGAAGCCGGTAAGTACGAGCAGTGAACTATCTGATGCCTCTTTCTCCATTTCTGCCACAAACTCTCACTCCACAGATAGTAATCCCGGAACGGAAGGGTTTAAGCATAAGGCACAAACCCGACGTACGAGCCTATACTGACATAAAGCTGTTTTCCCTAATTCTTATCGGGAAATCACTTTGTCGTCGGTATAAGAATCTGGTTATCGTATTTCCCTGGCTTAAGGCAAGGGGAATACGTTCTGTCAGTATAACCCTGACGCAACTTCATAGGCGGAACATAGCGCAACTGCTTTTGTTCAAGGAAATTGCACTGCATATTCCGTAGCTCTCTTTCTGCAGTAACGGCAGGCATCCGCTCGTCGACCTTATTCCATCCTTTGCCGATAAATCCTGCATGGGAGTGCTGTGCCTCTTACTTTTAAAGCTCAATCAACTTTCTAAGCAAATGCGACTGGTATCTGTCTTTTACAACGGCAATGAAATCTCCGTGCACAACAATATGTGGAACGGCGTAGAAAGTGTACGCTACAACGGAGCAGAGATGGTTTCCAAATTTTCCTGGCTTGGTGCCACCCACACCTTTACTGTAGAAGAAGAAGGGCAATTAGTAGATTACGAGGTGGAAATCGCCTTCACCCTCAACGGCATTCAGACCAACATCTGGCGCAATGAAGAGCCGCTCCTGATCGGCATCAACCGGGGCAAGACCTCCTTCAGCTTATAAGCGGAAGCGGGTAGAAAAGTGTAATTTGCCGCTCACAAAGATTCGACGACGACTATGCACCAATTTCGAATTACGCTGGCCCTGCTGCTTTTCCCTTTATTCACTCAAGCGCAGGATACTGACCGCCTGCCCTACACGGAGCTCAACGCCGGGGTTAGCATCATACAGGAAGCGCTGCGGGAGGGCTATACTTATGCGCCGGTAATGCTGATGCCGACCACTTCCCTGTTTCATTTCGGCCGCTTTTCGGTTTACGCCGAAGGGCAGCTCGCTTACGCCAGACTCCCCTCCCCTTCCCAACCCGAGGCCTTCGAAGCCGGAATCAACGTGGGCCTGCGCTATCAGCGGGCGCTGGGAAAGGAGGTATTACTCAGCGCAGCGATTGGCGCCGGGCCGCACTACATTACCCTGAGGACCGAAAGCCAGGCCCCCGGCTTCATTTTTTCCGACAATTTTGAATTGGGAGCGAGTTACCTGCCTGAGGGCAGGCGTACCGGATTCAACCTGCGGGCGCGCTTCCGCCACATTTCCAACGCGGGCTTCAAATACCCCAACCTGGGCGTTGACAACCTCTTCGTGATCGCGGGGCTACGCTGGGCACTCTAATTTACCAAAACAATTACCGTCCCTTCGTTTGTTTATGCCTAAAATCCAATCCGTTACCTACTATGAAAAGATTGATCTTTTGGTGCATTCCCCTAATGGGGCTGCTTACGGGCTGCGATCAGCCCTCTGGCTCAGCTGGCAATAACGCTTCTGCCGAAGGAGGGGCTCAAGCTGCAGTGTACAAATTCAAAGACAACGCTGCCGGGCTCAGTGAATACTGGTACGAAGGCAAAGCTGAAATCAACCGCTACGAGCTGCAGCAAAACCGCTATCAGGGTGTCCACCCCGGGGAAGCCATTGCCATTTTTGTCACCGAAGACTTCCTGACAGACGAGCAAGTTAAGAACGATACCTATAGCAACCCCAACAGCACGCCTGTGCTGAAAACCAACCTGCTCCGGAAGTTCCCGACCGGCATATACGACTACAGCATCATGACTTCCGTATTTACGCCCACCGAAGTGCAGCAAATACCGCAAACGCTGAAGGTAACCACCACTGCACAAGACTGGTGCGGCCACGCTTTTATGCAGCTCAATTTCCGGGAGCAGCAGTACGAGATGCAGCTCAACTCCTACTTTGAAAAAGAAGGCGATCAGGAAGAGGCTGTAAATTACGCCGTTCTGGAAGACGAGCTCTTCAACCGCATCCGCATTGACCCGAAGGGCCTTCCAACCGGGCAGGTAGAAATCATTCCGTCCACCGCTATCATCCGGATGAAGCACTTGCCCTTCCGCGCTTACCGGGCGGAGGCACAGCTGGCCGACTACGAAGGCAGCACTTTCACCGGAGACCAGCTGATGGCCTACACCCTCACCTATCCGGAATTGGATCGGGAGTTGAAGATTGTATTTAAGTACGAGCCGCCCTATATCATCGAAGGCTGGGAAGACACTTACCCCTCTGCCTTTGATCAGCAGCCGCGTACTACAGTCGCCAAACGCACGCACACCATAAAGAGTGCTTACTGGGAGCAAAACCGCCCGGAGCAAATTGATTTGCGGCAAAAACTGGGCATGGAAGTTTTTCCGGGCGCAGAGCAGGTAAAAGCAGACAACCGCTAGCGTGAACCATTCCTCCCTCCCCGGGTTGATTGCCTTAATGATACATCTACTGATGATACACGGCAACGGGGGCGGAGGCACGCGCTTCATCCCCTTTTTGCAGCGGGTCAATGAGCTGGAAGAAAAGCGCTTCCGGGTCTGCCTGCCTGCCCTACCAGGCTTTGACGGGCGCCCGCTTCCCGGGCAGCAGCCCGGCTGGGAACCTTTTATCGAGAGCCTGCAGCAGGCTATTACTCCTTTTGAGGAAGCACGCTGGGCCTTCTACGGGCACGGCATAGGCGGAAGCCTGCTGCTGGAATGGGCACGGCGTGGATGGGATATGCCGGGCGGCCAGGCGATACAGCCGGAGCGAGTACTGCTGCACGGCATCATCGGCGCTTCGCTGGAGCACCGCTTTTTCCCGAAGATGATGAAGCCCAAGCCCGTCCGGGCACTGATGCAGCGCCTCATCGCCTGGCCTCCCCTGCAAAGTACCTGGGAGCGCCGCCTCTTTCAGCAGCCTGAGCGCATTGCTCCGGCAGTCCGGCAACAGTTTTTCCGCGACTATGCCCGCTGCGCCGCTTTTCCGGTATTTTTTGATTTGATTACCCCGCAGTGGTACCGGGAAGTGCAGCAACAATTGCAGCACCAAGACTTCCGGTTCATCTGGGGCGATCAGGAACGTGTGGTCGCTTCCCGCTACCTCGAGTACTGGAAGCGTGACTTCCCCAACGCTTCCTTTGATATTGTACCCGGCTGGGACCACTTCCCGATGCTGGAAGACCCCGCTGCTTTTCATAAGAAAATCCTCGACCACTTACCGAAATGAGCAAGCGCCAACAGCTAGACGAAATGCAGCGCCTGGGGCTGCCGGTGCCGGACTACCGGGTGGTCAGCTATGAGGATCATAAAAACAAACGGCTACAGCTGCACCCGCTGCGGCCTCCCTTTGCGGTACGCTCCACCTACGCTACCGAAGACAGCGAAGCCACAAGCATGGCTGGCCAGTTCCTGACGCTCACTGATGTCGCGGAGCGCGATATTCCGAAGGCATTAGGCAAAGTGTTCAACAGTTACCCCAAACAGGAAGGCAGCGAAGTCATCGTGCAGGAATTCATCGAAGCCGATTACAGCGGCGTACTTTTTGCTTTCCGCGAAGGCAGCTGGAAAATCGAAATGGCGGAAGGCCGGGGGGAAGCCGTAGTGGGTGGAAAACAGGCTACCGAGTCCTTACTGCTTCCCCGTTTTTCAGCCGCTGATGTGAAAGCCGCCCGCTGGATCAGTTTCTGGGCACCGCTGCCCGGAGCTTCCTCCCGCCTGAAGCGCGCGCTTATCCGGCTTTCTGCGCTCACCGGCCAATTACTGCGTGAGCTGCCGGGCAAACACGGGCTGGACATTGAGTTTTCCATTGCCGGCGACCAGCTTTGGCTGCTGCAGGCGCGCCCTATCACCACTCCGGAAGAGGCGGAGGAAGTGCTGACTTCTGCCAATCATAAGGAAATTCTGCCGCCCCGCCCTTCCTGGCTGATGACCCGCATCATCAGTCAGGCTGGTTATGATCTCTTTCAATACTACCGCGACCTGGACCCCAGCCTGCCCCCCCGGGCATTTTTGCGCGAAGCATCCGGCATGCCGTGGATCAACCTGTCTGCCCTGCTCGACACCATGGTACACTGGGGGCTGCCCACGCAGCTGGTCTGCCGGTCGGTAGGAGCGGAGGATTTTTACAAAGTAGGGCTGCGGCCGTGGCGGGTACTGAGCAAGTTGCCGGTATTCCTGAAGGTGCTGGGGCAGCAGCTTGGCGCCAAACGAAAAATCGAGCGCTGGCAAAAAAGCATCCGGCAGCAACTGGAGCAGCGCCGCACCGAGCGGGCAGAACAGTGGGCAACAGCGCCCGGCAAAGCTTTCGGGCAGTGGCTGGAAGATTTTGAGCGGCTGTACGTAGAGCTGGTTACCCAAATGCAGATTCTCACCGGTGCCATGTCCGGCCCGGTCGGGCTACTGGATAAACTGGGGCTACTCCCCCGATTGTCTGCTGCCCTGCAACAGAAAAGCGCCAGCACTGATTATCTGCAGGCGTTCCGCCGGTGGCAGGCCGGGGAACTGAGCCGGCAGGATTTCCTGGAGCGTTTTGGCCACCGCGGCTTTTATGAATCCGATATCGGGCAGCGCCGCTTCCGGGAATATACCGATGAGGAATGGGCCAGGCTGCAGGGGGATCAGACCACCCCTTCGGCAGTTTCTGCTTCGCCCTCTTCCGGGTGGAGCCGCCTGTTCCAACCGGTTGTACAACTTATCCACACCCGGGAGTGGATCCGCAATGAGACGATGAAACTGTTCTGGGCCTTTCGGCAGGAGCTGCAGCAGCAGTTGCCCTTTGAGCCCTGGCAGCTACCGCCCGAGCTGTTGCTGGCCTACTTTCGCGGAAGCAAAACTGCAGCCACGCTGCTGGAACACGAAGCTCCCGCGCAATCGGGCTGGGATATCGACACCTTCCTCTGCAACCGCAGTGGCCGCCGGCTGCCGGTACGCCTACTCGCTAATGTACGGGCCGGGGAGGCTCAGCCGCAGCAGGGGATCGGCATTTACCCTGGTAAGGTAAAGGGGCAGGTATGGCGCGTGGTTACAGCAGACCTGGAGTCCCTGCAGCCGCCGGATTTCGATACCATCATTCTCGTGGCTGATGCGCTGGACCCGGGCTGGGTGCCCTATTTTTCGCGGGTAGACGGGGTGTTAGCTTACGTGGGCGGGCTGCTGTCTCATGCCTCCATCATGCTGCGGGAGTCCGCTGTACCGTCAGCCACGCAAATTCCGGCATCGCTGGAGCTGCAGACCGGCGACTGGATAGAAATGGACGGCCGCAGCGGGCAGGTGGTGAAACTCTGACTAACTTTCCGCTCCCCCGTTTGACCATACCGGCAAATCCCCCTACTTTTGGGCGGATCAATAGCTTACGCTGCCTATGAATTTTTCGCTGCGCATCGCCCGGCGCTACCTGTTCGCCAAGAAGTCGACCAATGCCATCAATATCATCACCGGTATTGCGGTATTTGGTATTTCGGTAGGCTCCGCAGCGCTCATCCTGGTGCTTTCTGTGTTCAATGGCTTTGGCGACCTCATTGGGAGTATGTACAGCAATTTCAATCCGGACATCAAGGTAACGCCCGCCCGGGGCAAGACCTTTACCGCTGATTCCGCTATGATCGAAAAGCTGCTTGCCCTTGATGAAGTGGAGGCCGTATCCCGTACCCTGCAGGAAGTTGCTTTCTTCGAGTATAAAAACAATCAGGACTTCGGCACGCTGAAGGGCGTGGACGATCAGTTCACTGCCGTGGTTGGCATAGACTCTACCGTACGCGAGGGGCGCTATCAGTTTCAGGATGGTGCCCGGCAGCTGGCCATTCTGGGCCTCGGCATGCGCAATAAGCTCTCGGTCAATGTGGGGGATGACTTCACAGAGCTCGCGGTGTACATGCCGCGCAGCGATCAGGGAGGAGGATTTCTGGGGCGGCAGGTGCAGCCTTTCCGGCGGCGGTATATCTACCCGGGCGGCACCTTCGTGATACAACAGGAATTTGATAATGAGTACGTGCTGGCCCCCATCAGCTTTGCCCGCGAATTGCTGAATGCAGAACCGATGGAAGTCAGCGCCCTCGAAGTCCGCATCAGCGAAGGCCTGGATACCCGCAAAGTCACGCCCCTGCTGGAAGAAGTACTCGGCGATGACTATACCGTTGCCGACCGGTACGAACAGGAAGCCGCCTTTCTCAAGCTGATGCAGATCGAAAAGTGGCTGAGCTATGCCATTGCCAGCCTGATGATGCTGCTCGTGGCCTTCAATATGATTGGTGCGCTCTGGATGGTGGTGCTGGAAAAACAAAAAGACATTTCCATACTCAAATCGATGGGGGCCAGAAATGTAACGATCCGGGATATTTTCCTGGCAGAAGGCGTACTGCTCAGCGCACTCGGGCTCGGCATCGGCATCGTACTGGCGCTTATCCTGTACACTTTACAGAAAACAGTAGGCATTGTCACCGTGCCTGGCAACTTTGTGGTGGAAGCTTACCCCATCAGTATCAAGGCTATTGACTTTATCGTGGTGGCCATTACCGTGCTGCTCATCGGATTGCTGGCGTCCCTGCCGCCGGCACTGCGCGCTATGCGGGTGCCCACCATCCTGCGGGAAGAATAGATATCTGGCAGACATATTCCGGTATTTCATATGTGCATCTTACGGCTTCCTGCCAAAAGCTGTACCTTAGTAGGCAACGGGAACAAGGCTGGCCCCTTCGTTCTGATATGTCCTACAACCACAAATTCATGAATATGCGGCGACTTCTGCTTTTTTCCATTTTCGTGCTGTTTTCCACTACCATTTCCCTGGCACAGCACAGCCACGCACGGCTGCGCATCGATTTGCAAAACCACAGCCTGCGGGAAGTCGCAGCATTGGGCCTGGAAACCGACCATGGCCTGGTGGTGCCCGGGCAGTACATCGTCAATGACTTTTCTGACCAGGAAATACAGCAGCTCGACCGTGCCGGCATCCCCTACGAGGTACTCATCCCGGAGGTCGGCCAGTGGTACGCCGATCAGCAGCCCGGCTTGTCTTTCCGTAACGAAAGCTGCGGAGAAGGCGAGACAAGCTTCCCATTTTCCACGCCAGCTAACTATAACCCCGGCAGCATGGGCGGGTACTTCACCTACGAGGAGATGCTGGAGGAGCTGGCCGCTATGGCGGAATTGTACCCGGAGCTGATTACTCCCATACAGCCCATCGATACCTTCCTCAGCCACGAAGGGCGCCCTGTTTACTGGCTGAAGGTCTCCGACAATCCGCAGCAGGACGAAGCGGAGCCGGAAATCCTTTATACGGCACTGCACCATGCCCGGGAGCCTAACAGCCTGTCGCAAATGATCTTTTACCTCTGGTACCTTTTGGAAAACTACGAATCCGACCCGATGGTACAGGCGCTCGTCAACGCAAGTGAACTGTACTTTGTGCCTTGCATCAATCCGGATGGCTACATCCACAACCAAACCATCGCGCCAAACGGCGGGGGGATGTGGCGCAAAAACCGCCGGATTGTCGACGGCAGCCCGCAGGGCGTGGACCTCAACCGAAACTACGCTTATGAATGGGGCAGCGATAATGTCGGCTCTTCTCCGTCACCCGATCAGCAGGATTACCGGGGCACAGCGCCATTCTCAGAGCCTGAATCGCAGGCCATACGCTACTTTGCGGAACAACACGCCTTCCAGATTGCGCTCAACTACCATACCTGGGGCAATCTGCTGCTCCACCCCTGGGGCTACTCAGAGCTGCTTACCGAAGAGGATGCCCTGTTTAAGGCCATGGGCAGCAGCATGACGGAGCAAAACGGCTACCTTTTTGGTAACGCGCTGGAGACCGTGGGCTACTTTGCTAACGGCAACAGCGACGACTGGATGTACGGCGAGCAGACGAGCAAATCCAAAATTTACTCCTTTACGCCGGAGGTGGGAAATATGGGCTTTTGGCCAGTCGCCTCCGCGATAGACGGGCAAAATAAAGCCTGTATGCACCAAAACCTGCGCGCTTTGCAGCTGCTCCACTATCACCTGGAAGTGGTGGAGGAAGGGCCGGAGCGCCTACTGGCCGCTTCGGATATGCTGTCCATCAGCCTGCAGCGCACCGGGCTGGGGGAAGGCAGTGCTACCGTCACGGTCAACCCGGCAAGCACCAACGTATCGGTAAATGCCAGCCCGGCTACCCTCAGCCTGGAGCAGCTTGAGGCCGCTGATTACGAATTTGGTTACACCGTATTGCCCGGCACTGCCCTGCTGGAGCCCGTAGCTTTTGAAGTGGTGATCGACAACGGAATTTACACTCTCCGCGACACGCTGCAAAAAACCTTTCAGAACGCAGGAGCGGAAACGCTCTTCGCAGATGGCAGCGGCGATTTGGATGCGTGGTTTACCGGTGCCGGCGACTGGGGCCTGACCGATGAATACTTCGTGAGCCCTTCCACGTCCTTCACCGACAGCCCGGGTACGGAGTACGCAGAAAATACAGAAAATGCTCTGACGCTGCAGCAGCCGGTGCTGCTCACCGGGGGCGCTCAGTACCTGCTGCAGTTCAGTGCCCGCTGGGAGCTGGAGCAAAACTTTGATTACCTGCAAATTCGGGTATCGGAGGACCTGAACAACTGGACGCCGCTGTGCGGGCAGTACGCCATACAGGGCAACGGCTTTTTCCAGCCCGGCGAGCCGGTTTACAATGGTATACAGGAAGAATGGGTGAAGGAAGAAATCGACCTGACCGAATACGCCGGAAAGAGCCTGTTCATACAGTTTGTACTGCGCTCCGATGGCTTCATTGAGCTCGACGGCTTTTACTTTGACGACCTGAAAGTAGTCGCGCTTGATTCGCTGAGCATCAATGCCGCGGATGATATAGCGCCCCTTGCACACTTCCGGGCTTACCCTAACCCGGTGAGGGAACAGCTGTACCTCGAGCTGCAGCCGCAGCAGGCTATCGGCCGTTTGGATATTCAGCTATTCAACAGCCTGGGGCAAGCCGTTAAGAGTCAGACTTTGCAAGATCTCGCCGCGCAACAGCTGTGGACGGCGCAGTGGCCGGTAGCCGGGCTGCCGGATGGGATATATTTTCTACAAGTCAGAGGGGACGGCAAGCTGCTGAAGAGCCAGCGTATCGTGAGGTAAGCATCAGCTAGCGCAGGGCTTCTCCCACCGCCTCCTCCATCTGCAGGCGATGCTGCTCCGGATCGAAGTAAAATACCCGGTGGTAGCTCAGGCCCTGCCCATTCGGCTCAAATACCTGTATGCTTATGGTGTGGGTGCCTGCGGTGAGGCTTTCCAGCATGGGGGCCTTCCACAGGTGCGCACAGTCGCGCGGCTTCATCCATTCCGGATAATCATCCTCATACTGCTGCATAAAGTAAAGCACGAGCGGGTCGCGTTCCACGCAGCGTTCCATAGTACGGGGCGGTAAATCGTCTACCTGAAAACTAACGGAAGCCTCGAGGCTGGCTGCGTATACATTCGCAATGATGTGGGTGCCATCTGTGCAGGCCGCCTGCGGGCCCTCGGCCGGATAGCGCAGCCCTACCTGCTCATGGGCAGGCATGCCCGCGGGTTGAAACGCATACCGGTAGCCGCTGCCGTCAAAGTCAAAACGCCAGAAGCCGTTCGGGGCTCCATCCATGCCCATACGTGCCGGCACGCCCTGCCAGTCGCGCGGGCCTTTCCACCAGGCACCGCAGGCCGCTCCGCACACCAGATGCTGGAAATCGCCTTCTCCCTGCCACCCGCCTTTCCGGATATCCACGTGCTCGATAAAGTGGGTGTGGGCGGCAAGCGCCAGTATACGCTCCCGGGGCTGTAGGATTTCAAAAAGCGCAGCGCGGTTTTGAATATTGCGGTAAGGGTCCTGCGGAAGGATGTCCGTATAGATGGGGATGTGCATCAGCAGCACCAACAGCTTATCTTCCGGTACGCTCCGCAGGTCGTTGCGCAGCCACTGCAGCTGCCGTTCGTCCAGCCAGCCTACGGTTTCGCCCTTCTC
>CAJXXJ010000083.1 GCA_913062745.1 uncultured Phaeodactylibacter sp. | reverse complement strand
TCGATGTTCAGACGGCCGTTCAGGGCGCTCTGGCTTAGGTTGATACGGCCGGAATAGCGGCGCAGGCTACTGTTGTTGAAAATACCCTGCTGTTCGTCTACACCCAGCGAAGTGAAATAGGAAAACTTGTCATTAGCTGCTCCACTCATAGAAAGATAAACAGTATTCGAGTTGGCCGTTCTCGTCAGTTCATCCTGCCAGTCAGTATTGGCTCCTGCATCAAAGAGGTTACCACCCACCGCAGGCACCTGTTAACGGAATTCGTCGGCGGAGAAAACGTCAATTTTATTGGCAAGGGAGGAAAATGCCGAGGATACGGAGAGGTTCACTTCTGATTTGCCCTCCCTGCCTTTCTTAGTGGTGATCACTACTACGCCGTTAGCTGCCCGTGCACCGTAAAGCGCCGCAGCGGAAGCATCCTTCAGTACCTGAATGGACTCAATGTCCTGGGGGTTGATGAAGTTCAACGGGTTGGTAGCTACGCCGGTGGAGGCGTTATCAAGCACGAAGCCATCAATTACGTAGAGCGGCGTGGTACCGGAACGAAGGCTGCCCACACCCCGAATGATCACATCTTGGGCTGCTCCTGGCTCACCGCTGGCTGCTGTTACGTTTACGCCGGCTACTTTGCCTTGCAGCAACTGGCCCGGGTTTTGTACGATGCCCTTGTTGAAATCCTTATTGTCGAGAGAGCCGATAGCACCGGTTACGTCTGTCTTCTTTTGCGTACCATAAGCAACTACCACCACATCATCGAGCTGAGCAGCGGACGGGTAGAGCTGAAGGTTGAGGACTGACTCATCGCCCACACGGATTTCCCGTGTGGTGTAGCCTACATAGGAAATAACGAGCACCACATCTTCTCCTTCTGGTATCACTACCGAGAAAGAACCGTCTACGTCCGTTACCGTACCGTTGCTAGTGCTCTTGACGAGTACGGTGGCACCCGCCAGGGGTTCGCCCTCTTCGGAAGTGATGGTCCCTTTTACTACGCGGTCATCACCGGAATTGAGGGAAGACAGTTTGTATATTACCCGAGCATTTTCCAGCTTAGCCATTTGCTCCAGCCGGGATACTTCCGGCACTTCCAGCTCCAGGCGTTGCCCTTTAGCCTGCGGAGAGACGTATTCATCCAACGTAACGTAGATGATTTCGTCTTCGACCTGAAACTTGAGATTAGACTGGCTGGCCAGATACTTCAGCAAGCTCGACAGTGGCATCTCCTGCTGTACGTTGGAAATACGGATGCCTTTGATGGCATCGTAATTGTACGTAAAGTAGAAGTCGCTCTGGCGTTGAATGTCAGCAAAGGCTTCTTCCAGTTTGAGATGGTCCCAATTGCTGGAAACATAAGTCTCTTCCAGCACTTGGGCTTTGCCCGAAGTTGCAAAAGCAGCCGTCGCAAAGAGCGCCTGCACGCAGCCCACGAACAAAAAGAATTTCGACATAGCGAAAACTTTTCTCAGTAAGTAAGGTTTCATAAATTCAGATTGAGTTTTTAAACAATAGGATTCCATCTTTTGCCGGGTCCCGACTCCAATTGCTCGCGGCCAAACTTGCATTGGAAAAGGGTTGGCAAAAGTTTAAAAGCTCGGCCGGCTAGTCTCTTAGCTGGCCTTTTTCTTGTAATTTGAGTTTTCAGTTTTTAGAAAGGATCAGCAAGGTGCCACTTCCTTTCCGCTCGAAGCGGTAATCCATGACGTTGCTAATGCCTTTCAATACTTCATCCAAGGATAGTTTATTCGTATCATATCGGTGCACCAGCTGCCCATAAAGCTGCTGGTCTTCCGGTATTTCAATTGTAATGTCATACCATTGCTCCAAGGTGCGGGCCACTTCATATACATCCGCTTTCTGGAAGTAGATGACTCCATTTTTCCAGGCATAGGGGGCATCTTCGAGGAAGCGCTCCGATTCCACGCGCTGCCTTTGCCGGTGGTAGGTCAGCTGTTCGCCAGGTACGATGCGCACTGCCCCTGCGGTATCAGTTTCCCATTGCACCTCTACACTGCCTTCCACCAGCGCTACCTGCACCACGCTGTCGCCCTCTGCTGCTTTCAGATTAAAGGATGTGCCCAGTACTCGGGTGCGGACTTTGCCAGCCTGCACGATAAAGGGCTGTTCCGGATTTTTAGTGATTTCAAAAAAACCTTCTCCGCTTAGCCAGGTTTTGCGATCAAACGGCTGCGCATACTTCAGGCGGCTGCCTTGCTTAAGCCATACTGCTGATCCATCATCGAGCGGAATCCGCATCGGTGCCCTTGCCTCATTCACACGTTCTACCACTTTAGTCTGCAAGGGAGCAGATGAAGGCAGACTGAGCCAATAAAGCCCCAGCCCAGCTAGCAAGGCTACCGAAGCTGCTGCCAGCCAACGGTGCCAGCTGATGCGGCGGGTGCCTTCAGGCCGGGCTTGCTGAATTTTGCGCCACAGCCGCTGCTCCAGGCCAGGATCGGTGCCTGCACCCCGGGATGCCTCCTGCCAGTGCTTTTCCAGTAGCGCATTGATTTCTGATTGATCTTCTGCCTGCCAGTATTGCTGTAGTTTTTCAAGTTCCTCCGGAGAGCATTCTCCCCGCAGTAGTTTATCAATCTTTCTTTTGTTAATCATCTTTGAGTTTTGCAAGCAGTTTTCGGTAGGATCATACGATTGCCAAAATGAAGGGGATTACCGGGTGGTATTCTTTTTTTAAAAAATTAAAAAAAGAAGGCAGCCAGCTTTTTCTTAAGGTCGATTATGGCTTTGCTGATGTGGACATGTACGGTATGGCGGGAGATAGAGAGCTCGTCGGCAATTTCATCATAGGTCAGGCCATGGTAGCGGCTCAGCTTGAACACCTTCCGGCGTTTGGCCGGCAGCTCTTCGATGGCTTTCCTGACGGATTCTAGGCGCTGGGTACGGTCTGAATTATCGGGGCTGCCAGCAAAGGTGGCGCTTGGACTGGACCTGGGAAACTGCTGGATCAACTGCTGCCTCCGGGTCTGCGCCCGGTAGTGGTCAATGACTACACCCTTAGCGATCCGGAATAGCTGCGGCTCTATTTCCAGCTGTTCGTCCAGCCGGCTTCGGTTTTCCCAAATTTTCAGGAAAATACTCTGGCAGAGATCTTCGGCCTCTGCCTTGTCGTTTACGCTTTTGAGGGCAAAGTGGTAGACGCGTCGGTAGTACTGCCGGTACATCGCCTTGAAAGCCCCCTCATCGCTCTTTTTTATTGCTTCAACCAATTTCACTAGTGGTGTAAGTGTAGTGTCTCTCCAAAAGTAGAGAATGCACTGCCGCCGGGCGCAGGGTAGGGGGTTAAGTTTTTGTAAATTCAAAAGTGCTTATACCGACGACGAAGTAGTTTCCCCGATAGCCATCCCCGATAGCCATCCCCGATAGCCATCCCCGATAGCCATCGGGGCCAACCATAACTTCGTGCCTGCCCGACATGCAAAGGCAGGCGGGTCGGCATACCTGTGCCGATAACTATACGGTATACTCGTGCGTCGGGTGGACGCCCAAACCTCTCCGTTCCGAGTATATCTGTAAAGGCCGAAGACCTGCAGGCTGAAAATATTCTGAACTTCAGGGAGCATGCACCCCTTTACCCGCAATCTTATCCAGCGCCGCCGCCATTTTATCCAGGATCGCTTCCTGCCCTTCAATGCCGTGGCGTTCTGCCAGGTACGCCGCTTCATTGTATACGATGACCGTCTGTCCCACTTCGTTCTGATAGATGAGTATTTTTTGGGGAAGGTCAATGGCGATAGTGGAAGCTTCTTTCATGAGGGGCGTGCCCATTTTCGGGTTGCCAAAAATAAGGAGTCGGGACGGGCGCATCTGCAGCCCGGCGCGCGCTGCGTTTGCCTGATGGTCCACCTCTGCCATAATGCTTAATTTGGGATTGCTTTCGATAGCAGCCCGTATCTCCGCGTACGCCTGATCGACGCCAATCGGGGTGATACGCTGGTTGAGTGTCGCTTCGCCCTGCGTAGCACAGGATGGGAGTGAGGCTACAGTCAGCAAAAGAAATAAATAGTTTTTCATTCGCATATTCAGGAGTTTTATCGCTTGAACTCCGGAAATTCAGTGCAGGTTTGCCGGCCGGCTTATCTGTTTTGCGATTATTAGAAAAAAAATCGTCCAACTCTACTGTCTTCAGTGTTAATTCGCTAAATTGCAGGAAGCATTGCGGTCTTAGCGCTCTGCACCAAAACCTATTAAGTAAACCAAGGCGCGCTGCCTTTCTAAACCCTGTATTATGAAATTTTTGCTATGTGCGGTCAGCATCTTACTGATCAGTACTTCCCTTTGGGCACAAAAGGAAGAAATAAACTTCGATTCCTTTCCGAATGTCACTGTTTCCATTGCCCCTTTCAACCGAAACCTGACAGGAACTACAAATACCTTTCTGATTAAACCACTTGTCAGTAAAAATGAGAATAGTGTCTCCTTTTTGCGCTTTGGGGTCGGGGTCTTAAATACGCTGCCCGATGAGGAAAATACCACGCCGGATGATTTGCTATCCGGACGCTCTGCAGTTAGCTTCAATTTAGGATTGGAGAGCTATAAAAAGGTAGGCAGGCGGATGAGCATTTCGGTAGGTATGGAGTTCGTTTATCAGCACCTCGCTGTTAATGAGGCCCAAATACGGGTTGAAAGAGGGTCTTTCTTTTCTTTTGACGGACTAGGCTTTACTCCAAATTTGGAGGTAGATCAATCTTCATACCGGACTTCAGGGCTGGCGTTTTTTACCGGCTTACGGTATCACGTCAACCCGAATTTTCAGATCGGTGTTGAATCAGCGCTCGGCGTCGGGAATTTCCGGGTAGAAAGTTCCTTCGACGACGCAAACGTTCCGGACATAGAAGAGAGGAGCCCTTTCGCTGACTTTGCCGCCGGGCGGCATTTGCTTTTTGAAATCAGTTTCTAAATCACTACGGTCATTTGCTACTGCAAGTCAATTTTTAGGGAATTCTTTATCCGTCATAGGCGGCGAACCCTTTACCTTTGCCGGTAAAGAACAGCGACCGTCTATGACTAAACCCTTACTTCTCTCCTTCATCTGCTGCTGCCTGCTGCCCCTTGTCAGCCCGGCGCAGTGCCCTGTCTCAGTCGATGCAGGGCCGGATCAGCTCGTGTGCGGGCTGGGCACGCCCGTACAGCTCAGTGGCAATGTGAGCGGCCCTTTCACCTCCTTCCAGTGGTCGCCCGCAACCGGCTTGAACAACCCGAACAGCATCAGCCCGGTAGCCAATATCGCTGGCAGCCAAACGTATACCCTTACCGCTACGGCGTTTTCCAATATCAATCTGATCAGCAACGGAGATTTTGAGCAGGGAGCCACAGGCTTTACGAGCGACTACACCTTCAGCAACTTTTTGATACAAAACGGCACCTACATTACGGTCGTGTCACCCGATCTCGTAGTCAGCACTTTCCCGCCCTGCGATGACCACACTTTCGGCGACGGCACCGGGCAGATGATGCTGGTCAACGGCGATGATGTGCCGGGGGATAATGTGTGGTGTCAGACCGTAGCGGTAGCGCCCAATACCAATTACAACCTCAGCGCGTGGGTGTCCACCGTTATTCCTTTCGGGCTGGCGCAGCTGCAGTTTTCGGTCAACGGGCAGCTTATCGGAGCGGCGCAGCAGGCCTCCTCTACTTTTTGCGAGTGGAATCAATTTGGAGCGCTCTGGAATTCCGGCAACGCCACCACCGCGGAGGTCTGCGTCGTCTCCCAAAGCACGGCTTCCTTCGGCAACGACTTTTTATTGGATGATATTGAAATGTACGGGGAGTGTGAGGTGAGTGACGAGGTGACCGTGGAAATACTGCCTAATTCAGATACCTTTATTGAAGCCTACCGCTGTGATGGAGATTGTTTTTTTATAGGCAGCACGGCCTACTGTAATTCAGGCAGTTTTGCTCAGACACTGCCCGCTGCCAACGGCTGCGACAGCACCGTCAATCTGCAGCTGACCGTCCTCAATCCGGTCGCCTTCATCGAAGAGCCGGATACCCTGAGCTGCTACAACGACTTTGTCATCACGCTAAACGCCAGCTTCTCCTCAGCCGGGCCCTTCACGACTTATAATTGGACCGGGCCCAACAACTTTTCTTCCAGTCAGCAAAACCCTGTTGTGACTGCACCGGGCCTCTACACTTTGCAAGTTACGGAAAGTGTAGGAGGCACCAGTTGCAGCTCCGGTGCTTCCGTGCAGGTGGAAATAGCGGATGAAGTGCCACAAGCCGTTGCCGGCCCGGATCAGACAGTGGGCTGCGGTGGAAATGAAGCTACCCTTGACGGGCAGGGCTCCAGCATCGGGCCAAATATCACCTACGAATGGTCGGGCCCGGGCGGATTCTTCAGTACCCTCATTACACCTGTCGCTACAGATACCGGCCGCTACCAACTGCTCGTGACCAATACAGTCAGCGGATGCACGGCTACCGATACCGCTTTTTTGAGCCTCAGCACCAGCAGCCTTTCCGTTACCGCTACGGCTGATACCATCACTTGTAGCAATCCGGTAGCCCAGCTCAGCGGGCAGGTGGACTCCAGCGCGGTCGACATCCGCTGGGCCAGTGTATCAGGAACGGTGGACAGCGTGTTGCAAACCACGGCAGACAGTGCGGGCTTGTTCATCCTCACGGCTACTGACAGCACTGGCTGTAGTGTATCCGACACCGTCGCCGTAGTAGTTGATACCCTGCGGCCGGTTTTCAGCCTGGGCGCTCCGTCGCTGTCGTGCAATTTGCCGCAAGACAGCCTGCAGCTCAACCTGAGCGCCGCCTACGATACGCTCTTCTGGCAGGGCCCCGACGGCTTCAGCAGCGGTGCGCCCAAACCGGTGGTGGACTGCGGGGGTACTTATGTTCTGCAGGTGGTCGACACCAATGGCTGTTCACAAACCGATAGTGTATTCGTAGACGCAGATTTCGCGGAACCTCTGCTTACGGCTGCCGGTGCTACCCTGGCTTGCGGCGATTCCAGCGTACAGCTCATCGGCAGCTCTCCCGACAGTATTGTCAGCTGGCAGTGGTCCGGGCCGGGCGGTTTTACGGGGGCCGGCAGTACCGCCACCGTATCGGCTACCGGTACGTATGAGCTTACCGCCACGGCCTTGAATGGCTGTACGGCTACTGCGATAGCCACTGTGTCAGCCGGCAGCGATTTGCCCACCCTTACTGCTGCGGGCGGGCAATTGGACTGTACCGCTTCCACCGTTTTTCTGAGTGCATCTACCGAGCCCGGAAACACACTGAGCTGGTCGGGCCCGAATGGCTTTACTGATACCATCCCCAATCCGGAAGTCAGCCAGCCGGGCCTCTACACGGTTACGGCAGCCTCCGGCAATAACTGCTCGGTGGATACTACGGTTGCGGTGGCTATAGATACTCTGCCGCCCGCGCTTTCCGTATCCGGCGGTACGATTACCTGCGCCCAGCCTGCTGTCAGCCTGCAGGCTTCGGGCGACAGCACAGTTATGGCTTATGCCTGGGCTGGCCCTGGCGGGCAGTCCGGCAGTGGCCCTGCCTTCAGCGTAAGCGAGGGCGGAACTTATACGGTTGCTGCCACCGCCGCTAATGGCTGTACCCGGCAGCAAAGCATTGTCGTGGGTATAGATACCCTCTCCCCGGCCCTGAGCCTGTCTGCCGATACCCTGAATTGCCGCGTAGACAGCGTACAAATACAGCTGGGGGACGCTCCCGATTCTCTGCTTTATCAGTGGGCTGGCCCTGGCGGCTTCAACGCGCAATTATCAGAACCAGTTGTTACCCTGCCGGGCACCTATCTCCTGCAGGCAACCAATCCGGCCAATGGCTGTGCCGATACAGCCAGCGTTTTGGTCGTCCGCGACAGCCTTCTGCCTGTTTTCAGCCCGGCCGGGGACACCCTGAGCTGTGCACAGCCCCTTGCTGGTTTGCAGTCTGGCCTGTCGGCTGCCGTAGCCGGTTTGCAATGGACGGGCCCCGGCGCATTCTTCAGCACCGATCCTGATCCGGTAACCGGGCAGCCGGGCATTTACCAGCTACAGGTAGAAGGTCAGAATGGCTGCCGGGATTCCGCATTCGTACAGGTAGTTGCGGATACGCTGCCACCACTGCTTCAGGCCAGCACAGATACCATCCGCTGCAGTCAGCCGCAGGCTACGCTTCAGGCTTTCGCCGAAACAGCTGTTGCCTACGCCTGGTTTGGCCCCAGTGGATTCGTGGGGGATAGCGACAGCCTGCAGACGGCGGAAGGGGGCATTTACATCGTGGAAGCTACGGCGGCCAACGGTTGCCGTTCTGCTGCCGCCGTGGAGGTAGTGGTCGATACGGTTGCGCCGGTGGCAGGCGCCATGGGCGGTGCGCTTTCCTGTAACGTGCCCAGCCTTCAGTTACAAAGCACTGCCAGCCCGGGAGCCACGTTGTCCTGGTCGGGCCCGGACGGGTTCGCTTCCGCGGAAAATGAACCGTTGATCAGCCAACCCGGCTTGTATACCTTGCTGGCCACTGCAGCAAATGGCTGTACGGCTTCCGACACGGCGATAGTCACAGCCGATGCCCTCCCGCCCGAACTGAGCGTAGCTGGTGGTACGCTTGACTGCAATACGCCTTCCGTTATGCTGAGCAGCACCGTTTCGGACAATGGCCTTGCCTACAGCTGGGCCGGGCCGGCAGGCTTTGCCAGTAATGAGCCGACTCCGGAAGTGGCCACTGCCGGTACCTATATTCTGACGGTCAGCGCTGCAAATGGATGCAGTGCAGTAGATACTGCCGTGGTAGCAGCTGATTTTGAAGCGCCCGAAGCTATAGCCAACGGCGGCCTCATTGATTGCAGCAATAGCCAGGTTACGCTAACGGGCGGCACCGCCTCTGCCGGGCTGTCCTACAATTGGTCCGGCCCGGGCGGCTTCAGCAGCAGTGCTGCCAACCCCGAGGCACAGCAGCCGGGTATTTACACGCTCACGGTCACTGCTGCGAATGGCTGCGCCGGCACCGATACCGCCCTTGTACTGCTCGATACGATATCCCCGGCTTTCTCTCTGGCAAATGACACCCTTAGCTGCCTGAGCTTGTCCGTGACGCTGAGCGCCGATGTTGCCGGCCCCGGTCTTGATTATGCGTGGAGCGGGCCGGGTGGCTTCAGCAGCAGTGAGCCCTCACCTGAGGTGGCACAGCCCGGCATTTATCAATTGGAACTAACGGCCCCCAACGGCTGCACTGCATCCGGCAGCCTGCAGATTGCCGCTGATACTGCTCCGCCGGAGGTTTCAGCGGCCACGGATACCATCCGCTGCGGGCAGCCCACCGCTGTATTGTCTGCGAGCCCGGATACCGCAGGCATTACTTACAGTTGGTCGGGCCCGGATGGGTTTACGGCAGAAGGAGCGCAGGTAAACGTCAGCGTAGCCGGCCTCTATACCCTTACCGCTACGGCTGCCAATGGCTGTGCCGACAGCCTGCAGCTGGACGTAGTGGCAGATACCGTACGCCCGGCCCTGCAGCTGAGCGATCTGGTGCTGGATTGCCGCAACCCGGAGCGCCCTTTGGCTGCAGAAGTGCAGGCTCCGGAAGGGACGGCCTATTCCTGGTCGGGCCCCGGCGGCTTCAGCAGCAGCCTGCTCCAGCCCGTGGTAAGCACCGCCGGCGTTTATACCCTATTGGCGGAAGCCCCGAATGGCTGTACAGGCAGCGCTTCCCTGGAAGTTGTGTCCGATCAGGAAGCCCCGCTCGTGCAGGCCGCTGCGCCCGATACGCTCGATTGCCAGACGCTTAGCGTGCTTTTGTCCGGTGCCGGCTCCGAAACCGGGCCCGGTTACCGCGTCCGCTGGAGCAGTCCGCAGGGGGCTTTTGGCGGAAGCCCCGACAGCCTGGAAACCACAGCTTTGTCTGCCGGCTTGTATGTGCTGGAAATTGAAAATTTGGAGAACGGTTGTCAGGCGCGGGATACGGTGGAAGTGGTGGAAGTCGAGTCTCAGCCAGCGGGGCTGCAGGTGTCTGTACAGTCGCCCTTCTGCCCGGATGGCACCGGACAGCTGGTAGTAAACGGAGTGGAGGGAGGCAGCCCGCCCTATCTGTTTGCGCTCAACGGCAGCGCATTTGCCCCGGCAGACACTTTCCCGGGCCTGCCACCTGGTACTTACCTGCTGCAGGTGCAGGA
>CAJXXJ010000082.1 GCA_913062745.1 uncultured Phaeodactylibacter sp. | reverse complement strand
GTTACGCAAGCGGGCCTTTGCTGCAGGTTGCCACCTACCGGGGCATTCCGGCGCTGTTGCAGGAGCAAAACTCCTTCCCGGGCGTGACCAACCGGCTTTTAGGCAAACGAGCCCAAAAAGTGTGCGTCGCTTACGAAGGCATGGAGCGCTTCTTTGCGCCCGAAAAGCTACTGCTGCTGGGCAACCCGGTGCGCAGAGCACTGCAGCACATCACCGCTACCCGGGCAGAAGGTGCAGCACACTTTGGCTTCGACCCGCAAAAGCCAATCCTCTTCGTTTTCGGCGGAAGCCTTGGTGCCCGCTCGATCAATCAGGCGATGGAGGCCAATGCGGAGCAGTTGCGGGAACGGCATGAGGTGCAGGTATTGTGGCAGTACGGTAAACTGTACGAAGAGCAATTCCGGCAGGGAGAAACAGCGCAGTTGCCCAATGTGCGGGCACAGGCGTTTATCGACCGCATGGACCTGGCCTACGCAATGGCCGATGTAATCATCGCACGCTCCGGCGCGCTGACCATCAGCGAGCTGCAGTTTGCAGGTAAGCCGGCTATTTTTATCCCCTCCCCAAACGTGGCGGAGGACCACCAAACCAAGAATGCCAAAGCGCTGGCAGACCAGGATGCAGCGATATTGCTGCCGGATGCAGAAGCCAAAGCGCGCATACTGACGGAAGCCTTCGCCCTGCTGGATAAGCCGCAACGCCGGCAGCAGCTGAGTGAAAACATAAAGAAAAGAGCTATGCCAAACGCAGCCGACCGCATCGCGGAAGAAGTGCTGCAAATGGCCAAAAATAAAAGATGAACCTGAAAGACCTACATAGCGTGTACTTCGTCGGTATCGGCGGCATCGGGATGAGCGCACTGGCGCGCTACTTCCACGCCCGGGGCGTACACGTAGGTGGCTATGACCGGACATCGACCGAGCTTACCAGAACGCTGGAAGCAGAAGGCATTGACATACACTATACCGAAGATATCGGACAGCTGCCAAAGCAAGTAGACCTGGTGGTTTACACACCGGCGGTACCAGACTCCCATGCGGAGCTACAGCACCTTCGGCATACCGGCACCCCCATCCGTAAGCGGGCAGAGGTGCTGGGCATCATCAGCCGGGGCATGCGCACGATCGCTATCGCCGGCACACACGGCAAGACGACGACCACTACGCTGACCGCCTATCTGCTGCGGGCTTGCGGTATCGACTGCAGCGCATTCCTCGGCGGCATCGCCCTGGATTTCTCGACCAATTTCGTGGCCGGGCAGTCCGGTTGGGTGGTGGTGGAAGCAGACGAGTACGACCGCTCCTTCCTGCAGCTCGACCCGGATATCGCCGTGGTCCTGTCAATGGATGCGGACCACCTCGATATCTACGGCACGGAAGCCTCGCTGCACGAGACGGGTTTCCGGGCTTTCGCCCAAAAGCTGAAGCCCGGAGGCACCCTGTACCTGCAGCACAACTGGCAGGAAGAAATGGGCGCGCAGCGCGGCCTGCAAACTTTCGGGCTGGAAGGCGGCGACTACCGCAGTGAACGAGTCCGGGTGGAAGAAGGCTATTTTACCTTCGACTACCGCAGCCCCGGCCATCATTTGGAAGGCCTTCAGGTGAGCCTGCCCGGGCGGCACAATGTGGAAAACGCTACTGCTGCCATCAGCATCGCGCTGCAGCTGGGCGCAAAACCGGCTGATATCCGGCCCGCGCTGAAGAATTTCCGGGGAATCCGGCGGCGGTTCGAATTTCTGTACCGTGCAGCCGACGGAGCGTATGTCGATGATTATGCGCACCACCCCTCGGAGCTGAGCGCCGCTATCCGGGCAGCAAAAGAGCTGTACCCCGGCCAAAAAGTCTGCGGGATTTTCCAGCCGCATCTGTTCAGCCGCACCCGCGACTTTGCGGATGGTTTTGCGGAAGCGCTGGCCATGCTGGACGAGCTTTTTTTGATGGAAATCTACCCGGCACGGGAGGAGCCGATACCGGGTGTAGACAGCGAGTGGCTGTTCCAAAAGGTACAGCTGCAGCGAAAATATCTGGTAGCGCCCGATGAGGCTGTCTCCCGGATCAAAGAGCATGCACCGGATGTGCTGCTCACGCTCGGCGCAGGCGATATAGACCTGCTTCGGGCACCCTTGAAAGATTATTTTGAAAACCGAAATGCATAAAAATGCCACGAGGCGCAGAATTTGAATTGGACCCCAAAACACGGCGAATGCTGATACGCATCGGCTGGGCGGCCCTGTTCCTGACGTTCCTGGTGGTCATCATCTCCGCTGTAGAGCGTAAGGAAGGCAGCCGGGTAGCCGAGGTGGCCATTGACATTGAGCCGCTGCCGGACGGCAACAGCCTGCTGGCTGAAGATGATGTGCGCAAAGCGATAGAGCTCAGCTTCGGGTATAAACTCGAAGGGCGCACCCTGCTCGATATTGATGTGCAGCGGCTGGAGAAAGTGCTGGAAGATGAGCCGTTCATCCTGGATGCCGAGGCCCTGGTCAATGCGCATAATGTGGTGGAGCTCAACATACAGCCCCGGGAGCCGATCCTGCGGGTACTGGACAATGACAACCGCAGCTACTATCTGGATCGCAACGGCGTTCAGATGCCGCTGTCCGGGCATTTTACCGCCAAGGTGCTCGTGGTGACCGGCTCTTTGCCAGCCTACGACGAGCGTTTCCTGCAGCGGAAGCGCAACCGGCTGAAAGATGCCTTTTTACTGGCTAACCTCATTCTGAAGGATGAGTTTCTGGCCCCGCTGACGGAGCAGATTTACTTCGACAGCCGGGGAGAGATTACGCTGGTGCCCAAACTGGGGGAACACACCGTCGAGTTCGGCCGTTTCACCCATGCTGAGGACAAACTGCGGCGGCTGAAAATATTTTACAAAGAAGCCCTGCCCTACAAAGGCTGGCAAGCTTACGAAGAAGTGAGCGTAGCCTACGAAGGGCAGGTGATTGGAAGAAAATAGAATCAACAGCATACAGTGGGTGAGGAAAGCCCTCGCCCCCCTTATTGAAGTGAAAACTACAAAAACGAAGGCCCATGAAGGAGACCAATGTTAACAATTCGGACATCGTTGTCGCCCTCGACATCGGGACGACCAAAATTTGTGCCATCGCCGGCCGGCGTGATCTGCACGGTAAGCTGGAAGTGCTCGGCTTTGGCAAAGTGGCTTCCGAGGGCGTACTGCGCGGAGTGGTCTCGAATATCGAAAAAACGGTCAACGCCATCTCTGATGCCGTCGCTATGGCGCAGCGTCAGGCCGGCCGTTCATTCAAAGTAGTACACGTCGGCATCGCCGGGCAGCACATCAAAAGCCTGCAGCACCGGGGTATCCTCACACGCGATAACGACCATACGGAAATCAGCAAACGCGATATTGACCGGCTCATCAGCGATATGTACAAGCTGGTGCTGCCTCCGGGCGATAAAATCCTGCACGTCATCCCTCAGGAGTATACCGTGGATAACGAGCAGGGCATTACGGACCCGATCGGCATGTCCGGCATCCGCCTGGAAGCTAATTTCCATATCATCACCGGCCAGATTTCGGCCTCCAATAACATCTACCGCTGCGTGGAGCGCACCGGGCTGAAGGTGGCGAATATGACACTGGAGCCCATCGCTTCAGCAGCAGCTGTACTGAGCGAGGAAGAGAAGGAAGCAGGTGTTGCTCTTGTAGATATCGGAGGAGGCACCACGGATATTACCATCTTCCAGGAGGGCATCATCCGGCACACCGCAGTTATCCCCTTTGGTGGGCATGTGATCACCAAGGATATCAAGGAAGGCTGCACGGTAATGAAGCCACAGGCTGAAAAGCTGAAGATTAAGTTTGGCTCCGCGCTGGCGGAAGAGGTATACGACAACCGTATCATCTCCATCCCCGGCCTGCGCGGCCACGACCACAAAGAGATATCCGAAAAGAACCTGGCGCGCATCATACAGGCGCGGGTGGAGGAAATCATGGACTACGTGATTTGGGAAGTCCGCCGCTCCGGTTTTGAGCGCCGCCTGATTGGTGGTATCGTACTCACCGGCGGTGGGGCATTGCTCAACCACATCGACAAGCTGGCGGAGTACCACACCGGCATGAGCACGCGTATTGGCACTCCGGTTGAACACCTGGCGCACGGCTACCACGAGCAGCTGAGCAGCCCGATCTACTCTACCGGTGTCGGCTTGCTGATGAAGGGGCTGGAAGACCTGGAAGCCGGGCTGATACAGCCGTATGTGGAAGACGAGGCCCCCAAAGCACAGGAAGAGGAAGAAGAGACTTCCACTCCCGCCGGCGGAAGCTGGTACGATCAGTTGTTCCGCCGCACCAAGGAGTGGTTCGAAGCGGAGCCGGATAATGAGTTTTAGTTTACCGGTTCACGGCTGCCTGCAAAGCATGCCGTGAACCGATAACCTTCAATCAACCAATTGTTGGGTAGCACGAAAACGGAAATAGCAGGAAAGCCCAGCAGAACAAAAATCTGAAATTATGGTATTTGATTTGCCAAAAGATGAAAGCCCGATCATAAAAGTACTTGGGGTTGGCGGCGGCGGCAGCAATGCCGTGACGCACATGTTCAAGCAGGGCATCGTCGGTGTTGACTTTGCAATTTGCAATACCGACTCACAGGCTATGGAACTGAGCCCGGTGCCTACCCGTATGCAGCTGGGCCCCAACCTGACCGAGGGCCGGGGGGCCGGCTCCAAGCCGAATATCGGAAAGATGGCTTGCGAGGAGTCCATTGAAGCGGTGAAGCAGTACCTGGAAAATAACTGCCGGATGTTGTTCATCACCGCCGGTATGGGCGGCGGCACCGGTACGGGCGCTGCGCCTATCATCGCCAAGACGGCAAAGGAAATGGATATCCTGACAGTGGGCATCGTCACGCTGCCATTCACTTTTGAAGGCCGGCGCCGTACCTCTCAGGGTACGGAGGGCCTGGAGGAGCTGAAAAAGCATGTCGACACCCTTATCGTCATCTCCAATGACAAGCTGCGGCAAATCCATGGCAATTTGTCCATCTCGGATGCTTTCGCGCAAGCGGACAACATCCTTACCACCGCCGCTAAGGGCATTGCGGAAATCATTACCGTACCGGGCTACGTCAACGTGGACTTCGAGGATGTGAATACCGTCATGCGGGAAAGCGGAGTGGCCATCATGGGTACCGCTTCCGCGGAAGGCGAAGACCGGGCCCGCCGGGCGGTGGACGACGCACTGCACTCCCCGCTGCTGGAGGATAACGACATCAAAGGGGCACAGCATATCCTGCTGAACATCACTTCCGGCACCAAAGAGGTGACGATGGACGAGATCTTCGAAATCACCGAATTCGTGCAGGAAGAAGCCGGCTTTGGCACCGACCTTATCTGGGGTAATTGCTACGATGAGGAACTGGGCGACAAAATCAGTGTGACGGTAATTGCCACCGGCTTCGAGCACCGCGAGAAGAAACAGGCTAAAACCGGCAAGGATGATAAGGTAATCGTCTCCCTGGATGACGACAAGCCTGCTGTCCCCAACCCGGAGCCCAAAAAAAAAGGCCTGGCGGACATTGGCTTTGAGCCTTCCGGCGAAAGCCAGGAGCACACCTTCGAATTCGACGACATCCGGGCATCCGTAGAGAAATACCGTAACCGCTACTCCTACGAGGAGCCTTACGTAAAAGAGGATGTACAGGAGCCACAGGAAACCGACCGCCAAAAGTGGATGGAAAAGGAGCGCCGCCGCCGTGAACGCCTGCGCACTAACCGGGTAAAGCTCAGCAACCCGCAGACTATCATCGAGCTGGAAAACGAGCCGGCCTACCTGCGCCGCGGCGTTAGCCTGGATGATGTGCCGGACTCCGGAGAAGAGAGCCGCTCCCGGTGGACCATTTCAGACGATGATGAGGGGGAATTCCGCTCCGGCGGAAATACCTACCTGCATGATAATGTAGATTGAGCGTGAGCTCAGAAGAATAATGGATCGATGTATAGAGAACGGTCTGGGGGTTTCCCGGGCCGTTTTTTATTCCCGGTTGACGCCTTTGAGAAAGGGGACGAAACGGAAATCGGCGAAATCTTCGGTTTCGTATTCCTCTTCGCTGATGCGGGTGATGCGCTTCATGCGTTGTGCATCGGTGCCAACGGGTATGACTAGCCGCCCGCCGACGCGCAGTTGTTCGAGCAGCGCTTTGGGGATCTCAGTGGCCCCGGCCGTCACGATGATGGCATCAAAGGGCGCAAATTCCGGCAGGCCTTTGTAACCATCGCGCAGATAACAACGTATATTTCCCAGCTTTAGGCGCTGCAGGATGGCTTTAGCCCTTTTGTGCAGCAACTCCTGCCGCTCTACGGTGTACACCCGTGCGCCGAGCAGCGCGAGTACAGCGGCCTGATACCCGGAGCCCGTGCCGACTTCCAAAACTTTGTCCCGCTTTCGAACATTCAGCAGGCTGGTCTGGTAAGCCACTGTGTAGGGCTGTGAAATGGTCTGTTCTTTACCAATGGGAAAAGGCTTGTCCTGATAGGCCCACTCCTCAAAGGCCTTGTCCAGGAAAAAGTGCCTGGGCAGCTGCAGCATGGCTTCCAGTACGCCTTCGTCGCGGATGCCGCGTTCACGCAGGGTGTTGATGAGTTGCTTGCGCAGGCCTTTATGTCGGTAAGAGTCTGTCACGAATTCACATTTAGTTTATGCCCTTGTGCGCGTAAATTACTAATTTTAGCCATATCAATATTTCTTTCTTTCGTCGAGGAACCAAAAAAACAATTATGACAAAAATCAAATTCGGCACTGATGGCTGGCGGGCGATCATTGCTCAGGAATATACCGTAGATAATGTAAAGCGGGTGGCGGCAGGTACGGCCCGCTGGATGAAAAACAATAATGCTGAGCAGGTGGTCATCGGTCATGATACGCGATTTGCCGGTGAGTTGTTCGCAGAAACCTCCGCCCGCGTCATCGGCGCACACGGCCTGAAAGTCAGGCTGGCCAAGGGGTATGTCTCCACGCCTATGGTCTCGCTGGGGGTCGTTAAGACCGATTCGGATCTGGGGGTCGTCATCACGGCAAGCCACAACCCGCCTTCCTACAACGGCTACAAACTGAAGTCCAAACTGGGCGGCCCGATGGTGCCGGCGCAGATCACCGAAGTGGAAAATGAAATTCCGGAATCCTTTGATCAGGAGTTGCCTACCCTTCAGGAAATGGAGGAAAAGGGCTTGCTCGAGTACGTTGATCTGGAACAGCTCTACCTGGACCACGTGGAGGCTAACTTCGACCTCGACACCATCCGTTCTGCCAAGTTCAAAATTGCCTACGACGCCATGTACGGTGCGGGCCAAAATGCGATGCGCCGGCTGCTGCCGGATGCGGTGCTGTTGCACTGCAGCTACAACCCTTCCTTTATGGGACAGGCACCGGAGCCCATCCACCGCAACCTCGGCGAGCTCTCTGAGCTGATCAAAAATGACCCTTCCATTGGTTTAGGCATCGCTAATGACGGTGACGCAGACCGTATCGGTATGTACGATGAGGAAGGCGCCTTTGTGGATTCGCACCACATCCTGCTGTTGCTGCTGTACTACATGTACGAACATAAAAAGCAGCAGGGCAAGGTGGTCATCACCTTCTCCGTTACCGACAAGATGAAGCAACTGGCCGAACAGTACGGGCTGGAGTGCGAAGTAACTAAAATCGGCTTCAAGTACATCGCTGAGATCATGGCGGAAGAAGAAGTCATCGTAGGCGGCGAGGAGTCCGGCGGCCTGGCGGTAAGCGGCCACATCCCCGAGCGCGACGGCATCTGGATCGGGCTGATGATACTGGAGTTTATGGCGAAAACGGGCAAGTCCCTGCGCCAGCTCATTCAGGAGGTTTACGAAAAGGTGGGCCCCTTCAGCTTTGACCGGGATGACTTGCACATCGCCGAAGAGAAAAAGCAGGCCATCATCAAAACCTGCAAGGAGTCTCCCTACGAGCAGCTGGGCGAGTATAAAGTGGAGAAAGTGGAAAGCATTGATGGCTTCAAGTTTTACCTGGGCAATGGCAGCTGGGTGATGGTGCGCCCTTCCGGTACGGAGCCGGTGCTGCGGGTGTACGCACAGGCCCCCAATGAGGCGGAGGTGCGTAAAATCCTGGATGCTGCGCACAAAACGATGCAGTAGATGCCCTGAGGAAAATACGCTTAGGCGAAAAGCCGGTACAGTGCGCTGTTCCGGCTTTTTGCATTTAGGCCTTAGGCAGAGCTGCTGTGCTGCGTTTTGCGGAAGCACCCTCGTCAGGCCTGGCGAGCCTCACTTCCATTCCCGTACCATCGCAATATGCGGTATATCATCCTCGAGGTATTCCTCACCTACCTCCTGAAAGCCAAAGGAGCGGTAAAACTTCAGCAGGTATACCTGAGCAGAAATTTTAACCGGCACAGCCCCGTACAGCTGCCGGCACCATTGCAGGCTTTCGCGCATCAGCGCCTTACCCGCTCCGGTACGCCTGGCAGGCATAGCGGTGATGACCCGTCCGATGGAGGCATACTCCGGATAAGAAATACCCGGCGGCAGCAGGCGGGCGTAGGCGATCAGCTGGCCCTGTGTATTGTAGCCCAGCAGATGATGAGCGGGCTCATCCTTGCCGTCTGCGTCGAGGTAAGGGCAATCCTGCTCCACCACAAAGACCTCCTGCCGCAGGGCGAGCAGTTCATAAAGTTGCTGCAGCGAAAGCTGTGCAAAAGGGAGGCAGGTAAATTCAGGCATATGCTATGTCGCTTTGGCCGCTAATATAGCCAAGCCGATACGATGCGCCACACATGCGGCCCAAAAATCATGACCCCGATGATGGCAGCGCAGATGGCACAGACCAGCACGCCCCCGGCTGCGGTGTCCTTAGCTATGCCCGCCAGCCGGTGGTAATCCGGAGATACGAGGTCGGTGAGCGCTTCTATAGCGGTGTTGAGCCCCTCGGCGCCGAGCACCAAAGCGACCGCTGCGAAGGCCAGGCACCATTCCGTAAAGGTAAGGCCGACGAACATCCCGAAGGTGATCATGATGGCGCTGACCACCAGGTGTATTTGTGCATTGGGCTGTGTACGTATAGTGTACCACAAGCCGCGAAATGCATTCCGGAAACTTTCTCTTCTGCCTTTCCACATGATTTAATCCAATTGGCCGGCCAGTACTACTGCTTTTTTCTCCCGCTCTACTGCCCCTTCCGGCGTAAACAACTCAAAAAAGAGCACATAAATACCGGCGCGGGCCGGGCTGCCGTCTGCGGCGATGCCATCCCATTTCAGCGTACCGCTTGTGGGCAGGGTTTCGTTGTTCACCAGGCGGCTGATCTCCCGGCCCGCTGCATCAAAGACCCAAACATTCAGCGTATAGCCGGGCTGATCGGTCTGATAGTCAATCAGCAAAATATCCTCGAAGCCGTCCCCGTCGGGCGAGAAGGTAGCGTTGGGGATATCGATGACGTTGTCAAAGGCGCGCTCCCGCTCAAACAGTTGTGAATTGGCTGCGGTGGGCGTTGCAAAGCCTACGGTGGAGGCGGCGGAGTGCCAGTTGCCGGCATCCTGTGTCGGGCTGCCGGGGGAGACTCGCTCAAGGCTTACGCCTTCCTCATCATCCAGCAAGGGATAGTGGTAATCGTCAAAGTAGTTGAAAGAGTCCAGAGTGACGCCCTGTAGCCGAAGCGTCAGGTTGCCCTCGTCGTTGTCCAGCGACGGGAGATCATTTTCCACCAGGTTAGCAGGCACCGGCACGGTGTACTCCTGCAGGATGTTGGACGGGTCTTCGGAAAAGACCAGGTATTCCTGCGGGAAAATCAGCAGTGGGCTTTCAACGGTAGCCTCCGTATCGCCGCTTAGTTTGGCGGTATTGAGCAGCCGGAGGCCTTGCAGGTCGATGATTTTATCAGAGCGGTTATACAGTTCCACAAAGTCTGAGCCGCCGGTATTGGGGTCAAACAGTATTTCGTTAATCACGATATCCATGGCCTGAGCCGGTTCGGGCAGTCCGATCAGTGCGCTGGTATTTTGCACGGTATTGCCGATACAGTCGCTCACTTCGCTGCTCACTTCCAGGGTGTAGGCGGTAGAGGGCAGCAGCGGCTCTGCGAGAAACAGCAATACCTCGCTACCCCCGCTCAGCAGCAGGGCTTCTTCTATGCTTACTGCCGGCGACAGCTCATAGT
>CAJXXJ010000081.1 GCA_913062745.1 uncultured Phaeodactylibacter sp. | reverse complement strand
GTAGTCGTTGTCATGAGCTGGTACAGCTCTTCCGCTTCCAGGTAAACCGACAGTGCAGGCACAGGCGCATTGCCCTGCGGCAATTCCGGGAAACCGCCGAGTGCCACCAGATTCTGGCAGGGGCCGTTCTCACTGAAATTGCCCTGGAACAGTGCGAGCTGACCGGAGGAACCGCTGAAGCCCTCTTTGATCAGGATGGTATAGTATCCGCTCTCCGTCACCTGTAGCGCCTCCAGATCATAGTACCGCAATCCGGTTTGTGGAAACATCTCCAACATGCAGATATACATAGAAGGCGTAATCACAGGGTCATTTGCCGTCAGGCTGTCGCCGAAAGCATAGGCCAAACCTGAAATACTGCCCTGATCCGTATCAGCCGGGAGGTTAAGGGTCGGATTCCTGGAATCCATACCGTTGACGTAGCCCCAGCAGGGCTCGAAGCCGGGGTCCGGAGCTAGGCCGGGCGCCAGTTCAATTTCGTATACAAAAAGCCCGTGCCCGTCCAGCAGGGAGTCATTCTGCGGCTTATCGTCCGCTATGCTAATGAAAAAGTCTTCCTCAGTCAGGCAGCCAAAGGTGCCCTCCAGCACCATATCCGCAGTAATCCGCCGGCTGCAGTTTTCGTTCAGGCTTACGTTGAGCTGATCGTTGCAGCTCAGGTTCACCGGCTCTTCCTCTGCCTGGCTGATGAAGATATTGAAGCTTTTGTTAGCAACATTCCCGGCATCATCAGCAGCCTGCAGGGCCACGGTATAGCTGCCCGGCAGGAGGGTGGTGCAGTAGGTGTCGCCGGACGTATTTTCCAATGGGAAAAGAGTGCCGCCGGCATTGCTGACTACTGCTACCAATTCAGGTGCAGCAGTACAGTTGTCGGCGGCATACACCTGGAAACATATTTCCTGCTCGCTGCTCTCGCAGGCGTCGAGGTTGCGGTAAATGCTCCCTACCGGATACACCAGCGTAGGCGGCGTTACATCTGCCTGATCGTTGATGCTGAGCTGTACCTCCTTTTCGGAAAAATTACCGCCGGCATCGACGTACAGCACTTCCAGAGCAGCTCCGTTGAGTTCGCCGGTCAGCGGCACCGGAAAGATGAAGGAATTGGGGGAAGAGGCGCTCTCGTCCGCCTGCAGGGGAGTACCGTTTAAGTTAACCGTCAGGGATGCCGGATCAGCCGGAGCGTCACAGTCATCGATGACCTCTATTTTAAGGTTGGCCAGCAGGGTATCCTGGCACTGCGGCAGCGTATAGTTCAGGTTGCCGGGCATTTTGATGAGCGCAGGTACGTCTTCTTCCTGTACAACCTGGAAGACGGCGTTTTCCACCTCAGTGCCTTTGTATCCGATGCTGATGCCGTAAAAACCGGGGCTCAGCGTACCGCTTAGCTCAAAGTAGGCAAAACCGGACTGTACATTCGTATAAGCCACTTCCAGCGGTGCGCCGGAAACTTCGATATCGGCGGCTACATTCGTGCTGTTGGTGATATTACAATCCATGATATTGCCGGAGAACAGGATAAAAGCCTCTTCCTCACAAGCGGAAAGCGTATACTGTGTATTGCCGCTCACATCCACAATGGGCGCCGGGCTGTTCCCCTGTACCACGGTGAGGTCGAAGGAATACACGGAAGTGTTCCCGTAATCATCCGAGGCCTCGTAGGCGATCGTATAGGTGCCGGCGG
The DNA here is from genome assembly GCA_913062745.1 of uncultured Phaeodactylibacter sp. Classification (GTDB taxonomy): domain Bacteria; phylum Bacteroidota; class Bacteroidia; order Chitinophagales; family Saprospiraceae; genus Phaeodactylibacter. Next base: position 8,533 of record CAJXXJ010000081.1, on the reverse strand, counting down.
TCAGGTTGCTGCCGCTTGCCGGGCCGGCTGTCTGTACCAGATTGGGCTCAAGGTCACAATCATCGGTAGCCATCACGGACCAGTTGACCGGGGTGTCCGCATCGCAGGAGGGGGTTTCCACCGTCATATTGCCAGGCCCCTGAATGATGGGGTCCCGGGTATCGATCACCTCGATGACAAATTCCTCTGTGGCCTGATTGCCGTCTGCATCGGTGCTCGTAAGCGTAATGGTATTGGTGCCGGTGGCCGCAAAAATTTCCAGCGCATAGCTGATTCCGTTGAAGAAAAGCTCCGTCTGCCCGCCCGGGAATACTGCTGCGTTATTGCTCACGGTCGTGACTGCAGTGCTCAAGGCAGGAGGCTCACAGTTATCCGTGGTCGTTACGCTCCAGGTCAGCTGCACGCCACACTCGCCCTCCGGCGGAGAGAAGGTCAGCACGGAAGCCGGGCTTGCGCCGGAAGCGTCCATAACGAATATCTCCGGGGCTTCGGCGTCGGTAGAGACAATTTGCACCGGTACGGATACGCTGTCTACGCAGCTGCTGCGATAATTGCAGGTATCCGCATCACTGAGCCGAAGCCGCAGTTCATAATCATCGGCGCCAAGGCCGGTAAACGCTATTGTGTCACCGGCAGCCACCGCTACGGTATCCAGTCCGAGGATCAGCTCAAAAACGGCCGGGCAGCTGTCGGCTTGTACCGTTGCTTCAAAGCTGCCATCCAGAGCGAGCGGGCAGCTTGTCCCCACTACATTAAATACGGACAGTTCCGGCAGCGGATACTGTATATCGCTACCGGATATGGCACCCTGCACAGCAGCCACCGTATCGTTACCACAGTCTGCCGTCAGGGAGAACACATAGTCCGTACCGGGCAGCAGCGTCCCGGCTACTACCGTGACGCTCGTATCCGACATATTGATGTAATCGGCGATCGGCGCGCCATTGGTATCCTCAATGTCAAGGGTATACAACTGCGCATCAGCCGTTGAAGACCAGCTGATGGTCACCGCTCCGTCGCATTCGTATTCGATGGGCTGCAAAACGGGTGCACCACAATTGAAGGCAGGCGCAGCGGCCCAGGAAACAGAGCCGAGAAAAGCAGATAGCACTACCATCAGGAGCGTAGCCTGTGTGCGCTTGGGCAGGAAGTAGGTGGTCTTGGCGTACATAATCCTTTGTTTTTGGCATTAGCTTACCGGGCGAAGACGGGCTAAAAGCCGCTCCACCTGTAGGTTGAGTCGTAATTTGTTATTGGAAATTCTCGGTGTTGTTGCCTGTGTTTATTCTGTCACCTGAGGTAAAACAACAACCGTGCCAAAAGCCAGGACGTACTCCTAAGCCCCTAAAAAACAATGGGTTGCTACAGCACTTTGCCATAACAACCCATTTAGGTTTATCTTTCGGTAATCGATCTTGCAGAACTGGTCTTAAGCTTCCTGTTCCATTTTCGCCAGGTGCTCCTTCACCCATTCTGTGGTGACGGATTTCGGGCGCTCCAGCGGGAAGCCGAGGGCGCGGGACCAGCACAGTGCAGCCAGTACGCCGAGGGCGCGGGACACCCCGAAGAGGACGGTGTAGAAGCTATATTCTTTCAGGCCATAGTGCACCAGCAGGGCACCGGAGTGGGCATCCACGTTGGGCCATGGGTTTTTCACCTTGCCCAGGCTCTGCAGGATAGGCGGTACCACGTCAAAAATCTTCCATACCACATTCACCACTTCATCGTCCTTGATGTACTCCTCGGCGAAGCGCTTCTGAGCCATGAAGCGGGGGTCTGGCTTACGCAGCACAGCGTGGCCGTAACCCGGAATCACCTGGCCGGAAGACAGGGTGCTCTGAACGTAGTCTTTGATCTGCTGCTCGGTCGGCGTTTTGGTGCCGAGTGCGTCGAGCATGCGGAAGATCCAACGGATTACTTCCTGATTGGCCAGGCCGTGCAGTGGGCCAGCCAGAGCATTCATGCCGCCTGACAGCGAAAGGTAAGCGTCGCTCAGCGTAGAGCCCACCAGGTGGGTGGCGTGCGCGGAGGCATTGCCCCCTTCGTGGTCCGCGTGTATCGTCAGGTAAAGGCGCATCAGGTTCTTGAAGTCGTCTCCCTCAATGCCCAGCATGTGCGCAAAGTTGCCAGACCAGTCCAGGGAAATATCCGGAGCGATGTGGTCACCGTTGTGGTAAGAACGCCGGTAGATGTAAGCGGCTACGCGGGGCAGGCGGGCGATGAGGTTCATGGTATCCTCATAAGTGGGATCCCAGTAGTCTGCCTTCTGAATACCTTCGTCATAGCGGCGCGCAAAGCAGCTCTCCGTCTGCATGGAAGCGATGGCCACCGTAAACTGTGTCATCGGGTGGGTATTGGCCGGCAGGCTGTCCAGTGCTTTGAATACGTGCTCCGGCACATGGCTGCGGCTCGTCCACTGCTCCGTGAGCCAGTTGACTTCCTTGTCCGTCGGAATTTCGCCGACCAGCATCAGCCAGAAAAGGCCTTCCGGGCGCGGCTCCTTGCCGTCCGGGCCTTTCGGTAAAGCTTCGCGCAGTTCCGGAATAGAGTAACCCCGGAAGCGAATGCCATCAATCGGGTCGAGCTGGGAAGTTTCCCAGACCATAGTCTTTACGCCCCGCGCTCCTCCGTAAATTTGCTTCAGTGCTACCTCGTCAAATTTTTTGTCGCCATGCTCTTTCAGCATCGCTTTGATCTCGCTCCGCAGTTCGGTTGCTTTCTCGCTAAACTTCTGTTTTAAGGGATCCATCTAATGCGTTATAATTGTATTGTTGGTGTAATAAATGTGGAATCATCTCAGGAACAAAGCCGGACGGATGCCGGTTCGTACAAACTTCGTCGTTCACAGCGCTGTCAAAAGCGAAAATGGGCATTCCGAAGATTTGACTTTTTTGCCCCCTCTATAATTCCTTTTGTTTCGTTTTGTCGATAATACTACAGCAAAGATTATAAAATAGTTGCCCCGACAATCAGAAAAGGTCCCTTGACAGAATGTGAAGCAGCGGTTACTCCAGCTCCCAGACCGCCATTTGTATTTCTTCCTGGCTGGCCCCCTCTTCCTTCATTTTTTGCACCAGCTCAGCAACGCGCATGCGCCGTTCGGCGAAGGCTTGCTTGAGGATGGGCAGCTGCTCTTTGTTGAGCATGCGCTGAACGGAAGCTTCCGTACCCTGACGGATCGCATCTTTTTTGCGCAGGTACAGCTTGCGGTCCTGCTCTTTCAAATACTCGATTTCAGCCAGGTTGCGCAGGCGGCGCTCCTGAATCACAAGAGCTTCTGCTTCCTGTTCTTCGCTAAGCTGATAGCGCGCGTCCATTTCTTCTACTGCCCGCACAGCTTCCGGGCCGGGCGAGTCCTGAGCGGAAAGGGTGACAGAAAAAAGCAAGCTTAGCAGAATGATAAAACTATATCTCATGTTGTAGACTTATATGGTTCATCGCTAAATTACAATTTTTGGGCTATCCGCTAAGCCACAAACAGCCTGACTGCAAAAAATTAGCGGCTAGCCGACGGCCAAAGTCGGGCGGAAGGCCTTATTTTCGCCTTTCAAAAAAATGGGGTTGACTTAAGATGTTGATGATCGGAAACATATTGATAAGCGACGACGTGCTGCAGCAGCAATTCCTGTGCAACTTGTCGGCTTGTAAGGGCGCCTGTTGCTGGGAAGGCGACTTTGGCGCGCCTTTGCTGGAGGAAGAGCTTCAGACCCTGGACCGGATTTACGATGAGGTGAAGCCGTTCCTGCGCCCCGAAGGCCGGGAGGTCATCGAGTCGGAAGGCGCGTATACCTACTATGAGGAGAATGAAGAATACGGTACGAGCCTTCTGCCGGATGGTGCCTGCGTTTATATGATTGTTGATGAAAAAGGCGTTGCCAAATGCGGCATAGAAGCGGCCCACCGTGCCGGTGCCACTGATTTCCCCAAGCCTGTCTCCTGCCATTTATACCCGGTACGGGCAAGCCGGCACGAGGCAACCGGCATGGAGGCGCTCAATTACGACCGCTGGGATATCTGCTCTGCAGCCTGCACCCTGGGCAAAGAACAACAGCTGCCGGTTTTCCGCTTTGTCAAAACCGCTCTGATCCGAAAGTACGGCGAGGCATTCTACGAGCAGCTTGAAGCTGCTGCAGAAGACCTGGGCCATTGCAAGGGAGAAGGGCAAGCTTGAAATTGTTGAAATTCGCACGAAATTTTCCTACCTTTACCCAAATTATTGATAGAGCAGACTCCCCCCGCATACTTATACCACCCTATTTTTTTGGCCTTGAGCCTGACAACGCAGCTATCTACACACAAGCATTACAATTACCCCCCCGGTTTATTCAATAATCATTTGATTCGCGCTTGCGGATATGTCCCGCAAGCCGTGACAGGTAGCGCTTTGTTGGGAAGCTACTTCCGCTTGCTTTAGCGGAGGCTGTTTCGCTCCCGGGGCGCCTACCCTATACGATAAGAACGACAAACACTCCCGAAAACTCTGATGACGCCCACTACGGCCTCGCCGGCATACTATTTCCTGCCGCACGGGTAAGGGTTGCATTCAGGCGGGAGTAAAAAGCCCCCCTTTTGAAGTTGGTTTTTGGGGCAGCCTCGGCACCGTCCGGGGCTGCACTTTAGTAAGCCGCAGGGCACCAACTAATTCCCTACCTTTGAACCCAATAAGCAAACACCAAGATGAGACTGCCATTCACCGGGCTGCTAGCCCTGCTGCTAAGCATCGCCGCCTGCGCGCCAAAGGAGGATACGCCCACCACCCTTAAGGTAGCCACCGCTGCCAACGTACAGTTTGCCATGCAGGCCCTCGCAGAAGAGTTCCGGCAGCAAACAGGTATCAAGGTAGAGGCCACCATAAGCTCCTCCGGCAAGCTTACTGCTCAGATTTTGGAAGGCGCCCCCTATGACCTGCTGATCTCCGCCAATATGAAATACCCGGAGGCCTTGCTGCGCGACAGCGCTGCCGTCGGAAACATTAAGGTGTACGCCCTGGGCGCACTCGTAGCCTGGACTATGAACGGAGTACCCCTGCAGCCAAAGCCGGATTATATGGCCGGTGAAAATATCCGAAAGATTGCGGTGGCCAACCCTAAGAACGCCCCCTACGGCGTACAGGCGCTCAACTACCTGCAACACTACGGAATGCTTGAGGCGGTGGAGCCCAAGCTGGTATACGGGGAGAGCATCGCCCAGACTAATCAATACATACTTTCGCGCGCAGCAGAGGTAGGCATCACCGCCAAGTCAGTGGTGCTTTCGCCTGAGCTGAAGGACAAAGGCCGCTGGGTAGAACTGCCCGCCGGCAGCTATCAACCCATTACGCAGGGAGCGGTCATTACCGCGTACGGTGCAAAACAACATGCCGAAGCGAGCCGTCAGTTCTTCGACTTTTTGTCCGCTCCCGAAGCACAGGCCATTTTCCGCCGCTTCGGCTACACGATTCCTGCTGAATAATCAGGCGGGCAGAACATGGCACGCAGTCAGGGGTTTTATGTCTGAAGCCCTAACGGCCGCCCATGCATTTTGTCCATCTCCTGCTTTATCCCGGGGCCGCAGCCTTGCCGGATTAACACCCCGCTGATGCGCTGCCGTTATTGCGTCTGGCAAAAAGCTTGTATTTTAGCCATTCTCCCTATTTAGCGACTTTAATAAAAACGCATTCATGAAACACATAGAATTCCTGCGGGAAGGCCTGCGCAATTTGCAGACAGTAGGCACCATCACCCGTAGTTCCAAACATCTCTGCCGGGGCCTGATCAAGCATGTCGACTTTCAGGAGGCAGAACTTATCGTTGAACTCGGTGCAGGGGATGGTGTCATCACCAAGCACATCCTGGCGGAAATGCGCCCGGACGCCAAGCTGCTCGCCTTTGAAGTCAATTCCCGCTTTTGCGAAATGATGCGCAAGATCGACGATGACCGCCTCGTAGTCATTGAAGATTCTGCGGAGCACCTGGAGCGCTACGTAGCCGAAGCCGGGTTTGACCACATCGATTTCATCATTTCCGCTATCCCTTTCGTCGCCCTTCCGAAAAAGGTAGGCCACATGATCGTCAGCGAAGCGCACAAATGCCTCAAAACGGGCGGGCTTTACATACAAGTCCATTACTCCCTTGTGATGAAGCAGCTCTACGCTGCCATATTCGGCAACGTGGACGTCAACTTTGTAGCACTGAACGTACCTCCTGCTTTCGTGCTGGTCAGCGAAAAGAACAACTAAGAAACAGAAATGCGGAAGCTGCTCCGGGGCAACTTCCGCATTATTTATTTTTGCAGATGCTCAACGTAGCGGAGCGCTCTACTCAGCCTTTTTATTGGACTTCTGCAGGTATTGATCAAGTGCCATCGTCATGGACGTGACGCCCTGACTGGGCACTTTGATATTGATCGTCAACCCTTTCTGTTCCACCTCCTTACTTGTAGAGTTGCCGAAGATGGCCAGGCGCGTGTCGTTTTGCTCAAAGTCCGGAAAGTTTTCGTAAAGCGACTTGATGCCGAGCGGGCTGAAGAATACGAGTACATCATAGGTCACGTCGCTCAGATCTGACAAATCACTGCTTACCGTTTCGTACATCATCGCATCCTGCCAGTCAAGGCCCATTTCATCGAGGAAGGCACAGACCCGCTTAGCGCCGAGGTTGGAGCAGGGAAGCAGGAATTTCTCCTTCTTATTCTTCTTCAGTGCCGGCTCCAGGTCCTGAATAGTCCGGGTACCGAAAAACACTTTGCGCTTGCGGTAGACGATGAACTTCTGCAGGTAATTGGCGAAAGCCTCCGTCGTACAGAAGTACTTCGTGTCATCCGGCATTTTGATGCGCATCTCTTCGCAAATGCGGAAAAAATGCTCTATAGCGTTCTTGCTGGTGAATATGATTGCAGAGAACTCATCCGGCTTGATACGAGTCTTCCGGAATTCCTTTCCGGGCACGCCCTCTACATGGATGAAGGGGCGCCAGTCTATCTGCAGCCCGTACTTCTTTTCCAGCTCATAATAAGGGGAGCGTTCTGGTTTCGGTTGCGAGACCAGTATCGTTTTGACCGGTTTGTAACTTTCTTCTTTAGCTTTACCGTTGGCAGCCATTCAACAAGTTTTTGGTTTTGATCGGCAAAGCCCGCAAGTTGAGGGTATAAACAGAAAAGAGGGCAAAGGCGACTAACGTACCGCTTTCTCTTCCTCCTCCTGCCTGTGGGGTGCGAAACATTGCCTTTACCCGCACTCTAGCTGAACGCATACGGCAGTTGCCGAAGCGGACTTACCGCATTCAGCCTTTAAAGCCCGTTGGCTATCAGCTTAATCAGTATAAGCACAGGTGCGATTTCGACAGTGCAAATATACAACAAAAAGTGAAATTTGTGAAAGTAGAGAAAGCGGCTCGCAAGGAACAGGCCCCTGAGTAACAGGAAGCCATACACGGCAGCAAGCCCGGTGAGGGTACCGTAAAGGACAATTGGCTGCAGCGCTTCACTGCCGAATGCAAACAGCAGATTGACCGGGGTGAGCAGCAGGCCGACGATCACATTGAACACTACGATAGTCAGGTTGTAGAGCCTGACTTCCTTGGCCACCGGAAATATTCCGCCGATGATACTCAGCAGCAGGTGCTTCAGCAAAAAGAAGGCGGCTACACCCGCAATAGTATACAAAAGCGCTGTAAGCGGGCCGGAAGAGTAGCCGACCCCATTCTGACGGGCGAGCAGGAAGAGGAAAAAGCCCGCATTGAGCATAAAATAAAAATAGAACAGGTAGTAAGGTATGCCTCCGCCACTCTCGCGCTCCCGCTGCAGCTGATTCATCATCGTATCGTTGATGAATGCCCGGTAGGCCCGGCTGAGCTGCCCGCGGAATAAAGTCACGAGCACTGTAAGCAAAAGAAGGCTGACAATCAGGCTGATAAACATGATACGCCGGAACGAGCTGTCGATGGTCACTACTGCCTCCCGCTGAGGAGCCGGCGCAGGCGCGGCTTCCGGCAAGACAGGCGCAGCGGCAGCGGCTTCTTCATCAGGCGCGACGATATCAAAAGGGTTGCCGCTTTCCTCGTACGTTACTGTATCCTGCGGCCCTACAGCACTGAGGCGGGGCACAAGGTCGAAGGGGTTGCTTTGCCCGGCAAGGCTTCCGGACATCCACAGGGTCAACAGTAAGATTACTACAGCTACTCGCATGAGGTAAGCAGGGTATGGATGTACCTGCAAATGTAGCGCCTCTGCCGGAAAATACCTAGTGCGGGGCTGACCTAAGGCCGTAAACCCCATCACTGCACCCTCTTTTTGTTAAATAGCTGTTAATGATTCCGCAAGCGCAGGCGATGCTTGCGGATTGATTCGTAAATTCCTTGATCGATGGCAGCTCAACGGAAGCAACTCCGCCATGCCGCACCGGTGTTTATACCGCAAGCACAGTACAATTATGAAAAACAGTATCATCACCCGGGTGCTGCTGCTGGGAGCAGTGGCCATAGCCGGCATCATCGGTATGCAAGCCTACTGGGTGATCAATACCTGGGATATCAATGAGGAGGAGTTCAATAAAAAG
>CAJXXJ010000080.1 GCA_913062745.1 uncultured Phaeodactylibacter sp. | reverse complement strand
GGAAAAATCCGGTCATCGACCCTTGGCCCGCCGAAATTGCCGCCTACAGCAAGGTTGAGCAGCAGGTAAAACGGCTGATCGAACGGCCATACCTCTTCGCTGCGCTCCTCGGGAGCAAAGGTGTATACGAGATTGCCGTCCACGAAGAAGGCAATCTGCTGCGGCGACCACTCTGCGGCGTAGGTATGAAACCCTTCTTCGATATCATCAATGGCTGTTTTTTTCGAATTAATCGTGTTCCCGTGGCTGTCCTGTGTATGCAGGGAGGTAAATACCTGCCCAGGCTCGCGGCCTACGTACTCCAGGATGTCGATTTCCCCGCACAGGGGCCAGCCCACTTCCTCTATATTGCTGCCCAGCATCCAGAAGGCAGGCCACAGCCCCTCGCCTACCGGAAGCTTGGCGCGGGCTTCCACCCTGCCGTACTGCACCAGCTTCTTACCCTGTGTGGTGATGCGGGTAGAGGTGTATACCCCATCCTCCAGCCGGGCAGTGATGATGAGTTTACCATCTTCAAGCCGGTGGTTATGGCGGGTATAAATTTGCCGTTCGTTATTGCCCCAGCCGCACAGCTGCGGGCAGCCGTCGCCCAGTTCAAAATTCCAGACTTCCGGATCGAGCTGCTGCCCGGAGAACTCTTCGGACCAGATCAACTCTTGTCCGAAAAGCCCCCGGCTCAGCAGGCATATTGCTATGTAAAGTAATATTCTCATTTACGCAAAGTAGATGTAAACGCCGATCACAATGACCAGGATGCCAATACCCACCGGAGTCACAAACCGCCAGGGCGTGATATCCACCTGATCGGTATGCTCCAGTACGAAAGGCTCCTTGCGGGGCCGGAATTTACCGATGATGAGCATGATGATGACATTAGCCACAAACAATATGGCCATGACGTGCAGGAAGTGCGGATAAGCCGTCTTTTGCGCCAGCTCCAGCGCCGCCGGGTCGGTTATGCCGGCCTGCTGCGCTTCCACTAATGCAGCTCTCGCCATGCGTGGCTGCAGGATAAACTGACTGATGCTGTACAGAATAACACCGGACAGAATACCGACTTTAGCTGCAATAGCCGGCACCCGCTTGGTCAGGTAGCCTACCACGATGATGGTCAGGATAGGAATGCTGTAGCAGCCATTCACCTCCTGCAGGTAGCCGAACAGGCCTTCCGGAGCGTTGGCGATAGCCGGGGCGATGAACATCGCCAGCAGCGCCAGTACCACACCGAATGCTTTGCCGGCACGTACCACCTCACGGTCAGAAGCATCCTGCTTGATGTACTCCTTGTAAATATCGATCCCGAACAGGGTCACCGAGCTGTTCAGCGCACTGTTGAAGGAGCTCAAGATAGCCCCAAACAGCACGGCAGCAAAGAATCCCATCCAGGCGGAAGGCAATACCTCGCGGACCAGCCGCGGGTAAGCCTCATCGGGCACTTCCAGGCTGTCGCCAAACATCTGGAAAGCGATGATACCGGGCAGCACCACAATCAGCGGACCCAGGATTTTGATGAAACCACCCAGCATCAGCCCCTTTTGGCCTTCCGCCAGGTTTTTCGCGCCAAGCGCCCGCTGTATGATGGCCTGATTAGTACCCCAGTAGAACAGCTGCACCAGCATCATACCGGTGAAAATGGTACTGAAAGGCACCGAGGCCGCCGGGCCGCCAATGGAATCAAACTTCTCCGGGGCTTCGCGCACCAGCACATTCAGCCCTTCGCCTATGCTTCCGTCCCCAATCGCCATCAGGCCGAATACGGGAATAAGGATACCGCCGATCAGCAGGCCGATGGCATTGATCGTATCGGATACCGCAACAGCCTTAAGGCCACCGAATACCGCATAGATGGAACCGATGATGCCGATGCCCCAGACTGCTGCCCAGAGCGCGCCGGTTTTGCTGAGGTTCAGCATAGCCGGCAGGTCAAACATTGCGCTGAAAGCCACCGCACCGGAGTACAGCACGATCGGCAACAGCACAATCACGTAACCGCTGAGGAAAAGTGCCGAGGTGATTGTCTTTGTAGCTTTGTCGTACCGCAACTGCAGGAACTGCGGCACCGTGGTCAGCCCGCCTTTCAGGTAGCGTGGCAACAGGAATAGCGCGGTGACGACCATCGCGATTGCCGCCAGCGTTTCCCACGCCATCACCAGTAAGCCTTCAGTGTAGGCCTGCCCGTTGAGACCGACAATCTGCTCCGTAGACAAGTTGGTCAGCAGCAGCGAGCCCGCAATAACGGGAGCAGTGAGGCTCCGCCCGCCCAGAAAGTAATCATCCGAGGAGTCGTCCTTCATCGAGCGGGTAGAGACATATGCTATGATCGCTACCAGCGCCGTGAACCCAATAAATGAAATAATGCCCATGTTTCGTTTTGTTCTGTGTCCAATTCCAAATATCCCGGCTATAATAAGGAAAAGGAATTAATTTTCCGTTGCCTTCAGCTCAAACCCGGCTTCCAGCCCGCCTACAGAACTACCGCCGACCATCACGCTAAACATACCCGGCTCGATGACCTGCTCGCCTTTCTGATTGTAGAAGGACAGCTCCTCCCGGCCCAGCGTGAATTCCACGGTCTTGCTTTCGCCGGCCTCCAGCTCCACCAGCTCAAAGCCTTTCAGCTCTTTTACCGGGCGCACTACGGAGGCGTAGCGGTCGTGAATGTAAAGCTGTGCTACTTCTTTGCCTTTGCGGCTACCTGTATTCGTCAGCTTGACAGAGACGGTCAGCTCTTCGCCCACGGCGACAGACTCGGAGCTCAGTTGCAGCTCGCTGTATTCAAAGTCGGTGTAGCTCAGGCCATGCCCGAACGGGAAAAGCGGCTCATTGGATTCGTCGATGTAGTGTGACCAGAAAACGATGCCCGGCTGATCGCCGGCGGGGCGGCCGGTGCTGTGCTGATTGTAAAACATCGGCACCTGCCCTACGCTGCGCGGGAAACTGACCGGCAATTTTCCGGAAGGGTTATAATCGCCGTACAGCACCTGTGCGATGGCGTGGCCGCTCATCGTGCCCAAATGCCAGGCTTCTACGATAGCCGGTACATTCTCGGCAGCCCAGGGCAGTGCCAGCGGGCGGCCGTTTTGCAGTACCAGCACTACATTCGGATTGGCAGCGTAAACGGCTTCCAGCAGCTCCTGCTGTACGCCCGGCAGGCCGAGCTCAGTGCGGCTGCGGCCTTCACCAGACTGAAAACCATGCTCGCCCAGTACCAGTACCGCTACGTCTGCCCCTTTAGCGGCAGCTACTGCGGCATCAAAACCGCTCTTATCCGTTGTATTGATTTTCGTTTCCATTACAAAAGATACCGGGCCAACGGCTACGTCGGCGCCCTTCTCATAGGTGATGGTATTGCCTTCGTAAAACTGCATGGCCTGCAGTACGGAAACTGCACTGCTGTCCTCAGCCGCGATGCGCCAGCTGCCCAGCGGGCTGTTGTTGTCTGCTGCCAGCGCACCAATCAGCGCAATCTTCTGCCCCGTCTTCGCAAGTGGCAGCAGGTCGTTGTCATTCTTCAGCAGCACAATAGACTTGCGGGCCATGTCCAAAGCAGCTTCTTCCAGCTCTTCGCTGCCGGTCACCTCAGCTTCGCGCTCCGCATCGCAGTAGCGGTAGGGGTCGTCGAACAGCCCCAGCTCGTACTTGACGCGCAGGATACGGCGCACCGCATCGTCGATATGCGCCTCGTCTACTTTGCCGGCGCGGACCAGCTCTGCCAGTTCGCTGACGTACAGGTAAGACTCCATATCCATATCCGAGCCGGCATTAGCGGCCAGTTCGGCTGCCTGTGCGCCATCCGCTGCATAGCCGTGGTCGATCATCTCGCCGATTGAGCCCCAATCGGAGACAACGAAGCCGTCAAACTTCCACTCGCCTTTCAGAATATCCCGCTGTAGCATTTTGCTGCCGGTTACCGGCACGCCGTTCAGCAGGTTGAAGCCGTTCATGAAGGTGCGCACATTAGCATCTACCGCGGCTTTGAAAGGCGGCAAAATCTGATTGTAAAGGGTAGCGGTACCTACGTCAGTCGTGTTGTAATCCCGGCCGCCCTCTGCAAAACCGTAGCCGGCGAAGTGCTTGGCACAGGCCGCGATGGTGCCTGGGGAAGACAGGTCGTCGCCCTGAAAGCCCCGTACGCGGGCCACTGCAATTTTACTGCCCAGGTAAGGGTCTTCACCTGCACCTTCCATCACCCGGCCCCAGCGGGCATCCCGGCTGATGTCCACCATCGGCGCGAAAGTCCAGTTGATGCCGGCGGCTGCCGCTTCTTTTGCTGCCATCGCGGCCGACTTTTCAATTGCCTCCAGGTCCCAGCTTGCAGACTCTGCCAGCGGAATGGGGCTAATGGTTTTATACCCGTGGATGACATCAAAGCCGATGATGAGCGGGATGCCCAGCCGGCTTTCCTCTACGGCAATTTTCTGCACCGCACGCACCTCTTCTGTGCCCCGGACGTTCAGCATAGAGCCTACCCAGCCCTTCTGCAGATGTTCGTATTTGTCCGCAGCCAGCCCATCCTGCGGGGCCGGGCCGGTGGCATTCCAGAAGCCGTTGTACTGATTCATCTGCCCGATCTTCTCCTCCAGCGTCATTTTGGACAGCAGCTCCTCTACTTTTTGTTCGATCTCCATAGACTGTGAGTGCAGGCTGAGGCTGAAGAGCAACATCGCGCCCGCGAGCATTTTGATTGGTAAAGGCATAATGTAGTGATTTTTCGTGTTTTATTGATAGACCCGCACGTAGTCAATTTCCATGGTAGACTCCGTAAAGGCCGGATCGATCTGTCCGCCGAAAGTGCCCCCCATCGCAATATTCAGGATAAGGAAGAAATCACTGTCGAAGGGCAGGTCCGGATTATTGGCAAAGGTATGATATTCTTCGCCATCCACGAAAAACCGAATAAAATCGGGAGACCAGCTCACTTCGTACACATGGAACTCGTCAGATACACCCGGAACCGTTGTAGAGCGGGTAATCGCATCCCCCGCAAAATTGCCCGGGAAGTGCAGGGAGGAGAAAATCTCATCCTGCTGATTGCCAACGTGCTCCATGATATCGATTTCGCCGCAGCCCGGCCAGATATTGGTTTCGTAATCTTCGCCCAGCAGCCAGATGGCGGGCCAGGTGCCGCCGCCGGTAGGCAGTTTGGCACGGACTTCCACCCGGCCGTAAGTGAATTCAAACTTATCTTCTGAGACGATGCGGGCTGAAGTGTACTGCGCGCCGCTGAAATCCTCCCGCAACGCGGTGATCTTCAGCAAGCCGTCTTCCACGCGCACGTTCTCGCTGCGGTCGGTATAGAACTGTGCTTCCTGATTGCCCCAGCCGTTTTGGCCACGGCCGATGTTGTACGACCAGTTGTCCTCGCTTGGCGCGCCTTCACCGTCGAACTCGTCTGCCCATACCAGCTCATCGAAGCCGGGGTCTTCCGTGCCCGGCTTGGTAGAAGTGAAAATATGATACCACGCCAGGCCCGGGTCATTGCCTTGCACCGCACGCACCACCAGGCGGTTATCGGTGATGGACAAAATCTCGTAGCTCGTCGCACCGATGTAGTAGCTCATAAAGCCGCCCTCGGAGAAATTGAGCACCGTACCCCGCGTCTGTCCGGGGATGTCATTCTGAGCGACTACCGACTCGGAGGGCGCAAGGTTGACCACCTGCGGCTCATCCATCACCTCAAAATCATAGCAGAAGTCAAAACCGGCAGAGCCGCCCGCTACCCCTTCAAAGTTAAAGTTGAAGTAGGTTTGCCCTTTGTTATCCAACTGGTACAACAGCCGCTGCCCGTCCAGGGTAAACGTCATTTCATCTTGGTACAGGCAGAGTGCTTCCTCTGCAGCATCCTTTTCAAAAGGAGTCGCCTGGTAGAAATTTGCGAAGTAGTTGAGTTCGGCATTATCATTATTTTGGCCTACGCCCAAATGCCCCGGCTCATCAGCGGCCCAGTACCAGGTCTTGCTGCTGCCGCCGGTCAGGAACTGAATGGCTTCAGCATCGTTAAATGTGCTGCGCACCGTTACGTCTATTGTTGCAGAGGTGGACACGCCACCGGTACCGGAAGCAATAACGGTGATGGAGTAGGTATTGACGCCCACCTGCGTGAAGCGCTTCGTCAGGCTGCCGGTCGGAGCCACTTCGGAAGTGCCGTCGCTGAAGACGTACTTGTAGGTAATGGCATTTTGCGCCGTAGCGCTGAAATTGACGATACCACTGCCGTCGCCTTCCGGGTTGGCATCATCTGCCCCCTGTACAAGAGCAGTAACTTCCAGCCCGCTGGGCTCAACAATATCGCCGAAAGTATGGTCCTCCTTTTCGCAGCCGATCAGCAGAAGGGCAGCGAAGAGCAGGGATATGATGGAGATGCGAATCATAATGGTTAGGTTTTTTCTAGTTTGCTAATTCCAGATCGTCAAAGTAGTAGGCTTCGCCGGTGCCGTTGACACCGAAGTCGAAGAACAGTACTACCCGCTGGTAATCGTTGGAAGCATCAATGCCGCTGAAGTCGAATTCCAGCACCTCCCACTCATTGGCCACGGTGGTGGGCACGGTCAGTTCGGTAGCGATATTAGAGTCGGCGAGGTTTTCGAATTTCAGGACTACATTAGCTCCTGCTTTGGGCGACCAGGCCTTTACGCGGACTTTTTCACCTGCACTAAAATCAATGGGGCTGTCCATATCGAAGAAGACACCAGCCCAGGTCTCAGAGCCCTCCTCCTTGACGAAGCTCACTACCCGGCTGCTCGTATTCAGCCCGTTTGGATCCGGGTTGTCGATGACTTCCGCGCCGGCCCCACCGAAGCCGGTAAAGCCCGGTTCAATGTTTTCAAAGTCGACCGGAAAGCGGATCTCCGGTGTCCCATCCGTCAGGCGGATATCGTCGTAGTAGTAGTTCTCGCCGGTACCGGCTGTGCCGAAGTTGAAGAAGATCACCACTTTTGAGTACTCCATGGAGAGGTCCATACCGCTGAAGTCAAAAATCATTTCTTCCCAGGCATTGGCCGTATTCAGCGTCTGCTGCAGCTCAACGAAGATATCACCGTTGGTAGCGTTCTCCAGTTTGAGCAGTACAGGAATGCCCGCCTGCGGTGACCAGAGTTTGACGCTCATCTGCTGCAGGCTGCTGAAATCGATGGGCTCGCCCAGTTCCAGGAAAGACCCGGCCCAGACTTCCGAGCCATCCGTTTTGGTCAATTGCCCGACGCGGGAGCTGGGGTTCACATCAGAGGGGTCCGGATTATCGACTACTGCAGACTCCGCACCGCCGAAGTTGACGAAAGCGTAATTCTGGGTAGTGGACTCAAAGTCGACTGGCAACAGCAGCGGGTTGGAGATGGTGATGGTATCCAAAAACTCTGTGCTGGAGCTGCCGCCGCTGCGGGCTACCACACGTATTTCGTATTCGCCGATTGCGCTGTAGGTATGACGCACGGTTTCACCTTCCATAAAGGCGGTCGGTTCCTCGTCCATCGTTTCGCCGAAGTAGACCTCAAAGAAAGTCTCCAGATCAGCAGTCGCGCTGACATCTACGGAAAAGGGGTCGCCCGGAACGGGCACAATCGATACCTGCAGGTTTTCCGGCGCTACGAAGGAGACGGTTAGGTCCTGCGACAGCTCGGTAATGCTACCGTTGATGCCCATCGCTTCGATGACTACCGTGTAGGTGCCCTCGGTATAGACGTGGTTGACGGCCTCGCCCGGCGCAAGCTCGGCAGTCGCATCTGTGCCGTCGCCGAAGAATACGGTGTAAGCCGTGACGCCCTGCCCGTTGGGTTGAATAGTGACCTCGCCGGAATTGTCCCCCGCGATGGTAAACAGGGCAGAAAGGTTGCTCGGAGCCGGCGCGTCACTGATTTGCGGCAGCTCCTCCTCTTCCGTACAGCTGACGGCTGCCAGCAGCAAAAACAGGAAGAAGAAGTTGTATTTTATGTTGAACATGACTTATTGAGTTTTATGGTTGGGCAGGCCGCCCGTCCGGAGAGCCGGCCCGCCCTGCTGTTTTTTAATAGCCCGGGTTTTGCTCCCAGTTACCATTCGCAAACTGAATTTCCTCAAAGGGCACGGGGAACAGCTCGTGTTTGCCCCGCTCGAAGCCGTCGATGGCATCAGCAGCCTGATTGGTGCGCACCAGGTCGAAGAAACGATGCCCCTCGCCTACCAGTTCCAGGCGGCGTTCGCGCAGGATAAAGTCCGTCAGAGCGGCTCCGCTCGCGCTGATGTCGTGGTCCAGATCACCGAATGCCCGGCGGCGCACCTGATTGAGATAGGTGCGGGCACGTTCATCGTCGATACCACCGCGGTTCAGGGCCTCGGCAGCCATCAGCAGCACATCGGCGTAGCGGATGGCGCGGTAGTTATTGGGGTTGGTGAGGTTTTGATCGCCAAGGTTATTGTCTCCCTTGCGGGCAATGTACTTGCGGTTATAGTAGCCGGTGTGCTCATAGCCGATACCGTATGTTGCACCAGTTTCAGCAGCCCAGGCCTCGATATCGAGTATAGATACATCGCGGCGGCTGTCGCCCACCTCAAATGCATCGTAGGCTTCCTGTACCGGCACGTTGAAGCTGAAGCCCCCGTCAAATACCGGGCCAGCGTAGTTGCGGATACCGTTGAAGCCCACTGCGATATTGCCTTCGCTGCACTGCAGGCAGCCAAAGCCGGCACCCTCGGCATCGGAGTACTGTACTTCAAACACCGCTTCCGGGCCATTCTCGCCCTGTGCTTCAAAGATTTGGCCGTATTCATCTACCAGCTCGTAACGGCCGGAAGTGATTACTTCCTCCAGGACGTCTGCTGCTTCCGCAAATTTCTCCTGAAACAGGTACACTTTGCCCAGCAGCGCCTGTGCCGCACCTTTGTCTGCCCGGCCAATCTGCGGGGCAATTTCCGCCAGGTTTTCCACAGCGTACTGCAAGTCTGCCTCAATGGCGGCGTATACTTCTGACACCGGGGCGCGCGGTATGCTCATCTCATCACCCACCTCAAAACGGGCATCACCCTTAAGCGGGATGGGGCCGAACCATTTCACCAGCTCAAAGTGGTAGTAGGCGCGCAGAAAGCGGGCTTCCGCCAAAATCTGCTCTTTGCCCGCAAAGTCCGTTTTGTCCTGAAACTCCAGGATGTAGCTCGCGCGGTTGACGCCGGCAAACATCCAGTTCCACAGGTCCTGCAGGTTGTCGTTCACCGGGTTGTGCACCATATCGTCGATCTGCTGAAAGCCGATGACATCGGTGGCACTCTCACCGCCACAGAGGGTATTGTCGGAGGCAATTTCGCCCAGCATCACATTCAGGTAGGTGGACTGCAGCATGTCGTAGGCCGCAATCAGTGCATTGTAATAATCATCTTCGGAGTTGAAGTAGTTCTCCGAATCGATAGAGTAGACCGGTTGCCGGTCGATGAATTCGTCCTCACAGGCCGTAGCCAGCCCCAGCAGGAGCAGTATGGCCAGTGATTTATGAAGCATGGATAATTTCATGTCGGTTGATTTTACAGGTTAAGATTGGCCCCGATCATATAAATGCGCGGGATGGGGTAAAATCCAAAATCAATACCTCCGCCGATGGGCGCGCCATTGGAAGCTGCCGGGTCAAAGCCGCGGTAGCCGGTGAAAGTCAACAGGTTGTTGGCACTTGCGTAAACGCGCAGGGTGGAGTTCTTATTGGACATAAAGCGCAGCGGGAAGGTATAGCCGAGCTGTACGTTCTGAATACGGACGAAGCTCGCATCTTCCACGAAGAAATCGGAGAAGACCAGATTGGAAGTCGCAGCAGTGGTTACCCGCGGCACTTCATTCGTGCTGCCTTCGCCGGTCCAGCGCTCCAGGTAGTAATCCAGGCGGTTGACATCCGAAAGTGCGCGCTCGTAGTTGCGCACCATCTCGTTGCCCAGGGAAGCAAAGGTATAGACCAGTGCATCAAAGCCTTTGTACTCAAAGCTCAGGTTGAGGCCCATCGTGTAATCCGGGATGGGGTTGCCGATGTTGGTGCGGTCTTCGGTATCGATAACGCCGTCACCGTTGATATCCACAAACCGCAGGTCGCCCGGCTGTGCTTCTGCACCCAATGCGGCCTGCGAGGGGTGGGCTTCGATCTCTCCGCCATTCTGGAAGATGCCGTCGGTCACATAACCGAAGAAGTAGCCGATGGGCTGCCCCACTTCCATGCGCGAAGGAGCGAGCTGACCAACTCCGAATGCACCGCCTTCAATAAAGCCGGTTCCGTTGTTGACTTCCAG
>CAJXXJ010000079.1 GCA_913062745.1 uncultured Phaeodactylibacter sp. | reverse complement strand
AGGGGTATCCAAGGAAGAGTAGCCTCAAAAGTCGCCGCAGGCATCCCCTAGTTTTAGCCTTGACAGACCACTAGGGCTTCACGAAGTGCAGTATGCCCCAGTTGAGGTAGCCTTTGTGGCCTCCGTTGATCCAGTGTTGCAGGCCTCTTTTCATGTTTTCGATGTAAGGCGCGCTCACCACGCTGCGCAGCTTTGACTCCTGCCGTACCAGCTCCTCAAGCACTGCAGTATAGTGGTTGGCCAGCTGTTCCGGCATTTCCACTACCTGCATCTCGTTCAGCCCGTTGGCTGCTGCGAGCTCCCGGTAACGGCTCACAGACCCCATCTCCTTCAGGTGTATACGCTGCAGGATAGGGTCAAGCACATCCTCCGGGCAATCGTCAGCCTGCATAGGGTCCGTAAAGATGAGGTGCCCGCCGGGCTTGAGCACCCTGCGGACTTCAGCGAATATTTTCGGCTTATTATCGCTGTGCAGAAAGGCATCCTCCGACCAGACGATATCAAACGCCTCATCCGGATAAGGCGGCGCCTCAAAGTTGCCGGCCGTTACCGTTATCAGGTCGTCAAGGCGGACCTTGCGGTTCTTTTCCTCATTGCGGGCATTTTCCGTCTCGCTGAGGTTCAGGCAATCGACGCTGCAGCCGAACTTAGCCGCAAGGTAGCGGGCAGCTCCGCCGTAGCCGGCGCCCAGGTCCAGGATTTTCGTTTTATCCGTTACCGGCGGCAGCTGGGAAACCATCGTTTGAATGGTGCGCTTGCTGGCCTGAAAGATGGACTCACCCGCCAGCTCGTAGATGCCGACGTGTATATCTTCTCCCCCCCAAATGGTGTGGTAAAACTCATCGGCATCGGTGCTGTCGTAATAGGATTTGGTGGTTTCGACCAGGTTTTGCTCATTCATCGTTAGCCAGGTACTTTTTTTCTGCGATATGGATGAAAAAATCGGGATTGTCCGTGTGGTAGGTCTCCTGGAAGTCGCCGTAGGAGTAAATGCGCTGGAAGCCAACTTCACCCAACAGGCGCCGCACGTAGCGCTCCCGCAGCGGGAACATATTGAGGTGGTACACGGAACGGTCTGCAAATTCGTAACGGAACCGGGCCAGCCCTTCGTCCACGTATTCCGGCTCAGCCTTCACATTTTTGCCTGCGTAGTAGTAAGTATGCTTGCTCCGAAAACCTTTGTCCAGAATGACGTCATAATTGCGGTGGTCAATGATGAGCACCCCGTCGTGCTTGAGCGCACTGTAGAACTCTGCAAGGGCTTTGCGCCGGTCATTCTCGGAGAAAAGGTGCGTAAAGGAATTGCCCAGGCAAATGATCGCATCGAAACGCCCGTGCACATCGCGGTTGAGCCAGCGCCAGTCTGCCTGCACCGTCCTCAGCAAATAGTTGTGCTGCCGGGCATTTTGAAAGGCTTTGGCCAGCATCATAGGGCTTCCGTCCGCACTCCATACCTGAAAGCCTGCCCGCAGCAGCTGTACGGAGTGGAAGCCAGTACCCGTGGCGACATCCAGGATTTTTTTCTTGCCCCGCTTTTTCAACTCCTTGATAAAAAACTCTTGCTCGCCGGCAGCCCGGGCTTCCCAGTCAATTAGTTCGTCCCATTTTTCCACAAAGGGATGGACGTACTCTTCCTGATACTTGCTCGTTTGCCGTACAGTGGTAGGATTAGAGCCATAATCCTGCTTCATTTTTACTTTGAGCTCATTCATGATCAGATGGGTTTAGTGTTGTATATATGGGTTTGTTGTAATTTCGGTGTTGGTCCTGATCACCTGTGATCCCCCGGAATTAAGTTGTTAAATTTAGGGAGAAACCTCATCGAATAAAATAGGCATAAGCCGTAAACTTTCAAAATTTTAGCACAAGAAGTCAAAGTAATGCCCTGGCTTTAGCTCTTTCGGATTTTTACAGGCATTTCCGCGCTTGACAAAGAAAAAATATCTGATTTATTTTAGTAAAAACTGGCACCGGCACGGCGGCCCTCACCGCCTATAGCGAATTCAATGCCCAAATGAACAGCAGCATGATGCTGACTACGGCGGTTTTCCTCCCCGCCACGGCCCTGGCTGAGGTCCATTAGGTCGTAGAAAAATTGCCCATAGGCAAATATGCGGGCGTGCGAAAACAGGCTGCGCGAGAGCCTAAACCCGGCGATCGGCCCGATGTGAAATGCGCGCCCTCCGACGTCTTCCGGCAATAAGACCTTACTGTCGTCAGCCAGTTGCCTCAACTGAATGAGCTGTGTAGCCGTGAACTCATTCTCCAGCGCAATACGGTCAATCTCATTATTCAAAAACTCGAAAAAACCCGCTTCGCTTTCTGAGCGCTGAAAGCTCCAGTCGTAACCGGCGCGCAGCCCAATGTAAGCCTCATAGTCGAAGGGTTTGGAAAGGCTGCCGCCGCCGGCACCGTAGCGCGTTTTAGCAAAGTTGAAGCGGTAGTCCAGGTGCAGGTTGCTGCCCCTGCCCCCTTCGCGGAAGTAGCCCGGGCTGATAGCCAGCTCGATAAACTGCTGCTGCAGCTGCAAGTCGGAGCTTTCCCCGAAGCCAAAGCTGAGAAAAAAGGTCGGGACCGTCTTGTTGTAACCATTCCGACCAAATTCCTGCCCCATCTCCAGTTCGCTCATCGGCTCATCCATGCCCTGCAGCAGCGACTCGATGGAGGCACCAAGTTTCACCAGGTTCCACATCGCCTGAAAGTGAGGGTTAGCAGAGAGCGGTGCCCGGTCGTCGAGCGCGAAAACAGAGGTCATCTTGACCCCCATATCCAGCCGGGCATCTTCCAGCACCAGCAGGTAGCGCGGGCCCTGCACCCGCTGCGGAGTATACTGCGCTATCAGGCAGCCTGCTTGTATAAGGAGTACGCTAAGTAGTAAAGCTCTTTTTCTCATAGTCACCATTATTTATTTGTTGACAGTAAGTTTGGCCTTGCGTCACCGTTTCCAGCCGAAGCCGGTACGCCAACGCAGCCCAATTTGTGCTTGCGATAAAAATATAGGGCGGGTGCCGCGCACTACGGTGTGCCGGCTTACGCCTAAATCAGCCGCCGCCACCACAGAGAAACTCCCTCCGAAATTGACGGGCAGGCTGACACGGGCGAACCAACCCAGCGAAGGGATGGTCCGTGGGTCGCGAAATTTTCCAAAAACAATATTTTGCAGCGCTTCGGCCACCTGATCTGTTGTTTCTTCCACCGGGGCCAGCAGGCCGCCTTCCAGCAGGCTGTCCAGCTTTTCACTGATAAAGAGCACATTACCCAAGTCTACCGCAGGAGAGGGGTCAGCACTTATCCTGAAGCCGGAGACCACCTCCAGGTCAAGCGAATGCTGACGCTGCTTACCCCACTCCAGCAGTGGGTTGTCCCCGAGCAACAGCCGCTTCAGGTGCACATGTACCTCCGCATCGTAACGATTGGGGAAAAACGGCTGCGGCCGCCCGGCGTCTTCAATAGCCAGCTGTGCGAGGTGTTCCGCCAGCTGTTCTGCTTCGCCCTGTACGGCCAGGCGCACCGACCTGACCTGGTTTTTCAGCTTTTTGCTTTCTGATTTATCGATAAACCTGGGATCCGATACCGCTACGCTTGCTCCCAGGAACTTCCAGCGCACGAAGAAACGCGCCATCCGTACATTGCGCCGCTGCCGCCGGGCGATCTCCTGGTCTACCTCAATGCGCAGGCCGGGAAATAAATTCTTCAGCCAGCCGGGGGCATTCAGGTCGAAGAAAGCGAAAGCGCTGTCTACCTCCGACTCTGCAATCTCAATTTCTGAAAAGCCGACCATCTCTGACAGCTCACCCTGAAAGGTACCGTAGGAAATACCGGTGGTCGTCTCCATACCAAACTCGAAGGCCTGCCCGGAGAGGGAGAGCACGGCAAATATCAAATGGAAAGCAATCAGGTAGCGCATAGGCATTTTATCGAATTAGTTGAATATCTCCCTTTACCACCCGGCGGTAGCCATTGGGGTACCGTACCAGGGCATAAAAAGCGTACAGCCCGGCGTTGAGCGGCTCCCCCATCCGGGTGCCATCCCAGCCGTAGGCCAAGTCGTTCAAGGGTGCTTCCTCCACGCGGTACACCAGCCCGCCCCAGCGGTCGTATACCTCCAGCCGCTCCAAAACTTCTCCGGAGCCCAGATCACTGAAGACGGTGAAGCGGTCGTTCCGCCCGTCTCCGTTGGGCGAAAAGGCGGAAGGGGCGTAAACGGGCCCGAGCTCTACCGTCAGCGGGAGCGCAGCTGAGGCCAGGCAGCCCCGTGCGTCTTCCACAATAACGCGGATATCCATATTGCCGGTAGCCTCGAAAGTTGTCCGCTCAGCGCCAGAGTCGATCTCGTCCGGTACCCACTGATAGCGCACGATATCTCCCACCGTGGTGGCTTGCAATTCCACGGGTGTGGTCGGCCGCACTACAATTGGCTCGTAGTTCAGCGCCACGCCCATGCTATCCGGCTGTTGTATGTTGAAGTTGAAGGTCTGTATGCAATCCAGCGCATCCCGCACCAGCAGCTGATAGTCGCCGGGCTGCAGGTTTTTAAACTCGTCGTTCAGCGTGTAGCGCTCCCCGCCGTCCAGCGAAAAGATGGCTTGCCGGGCTTCGCTGTGCAGCACGATTTCCAGTGCCCCCCGTTCGCCCGGGCACACCGGCTGATCCACCAACAGCTGCACCTCTGGCCCGTCGGGTTCCGGTATTTCCAGCGTTTCTTCGGTAGTGCAGCCCAGGCTGTCCTCCACGGTGATGAGGAACGCCCCGCCGGTAGCGGTAGCCAGCTGGCTGACGCTGTTGCCTTCCCATTCGTAGCTCAGGCCATCCCCTCCAAAGTAGACGAAGGCGGTATCGCAGGTTTCCTCCACCGTGTAGATGAGCGGGGGCGGAGGGCTCGCCTCCACCAGCAATTCTGATTGTGCGGTACAGCCCAGGCTGTCGATGCCCTGCAGCGTGTAAAAACCAGATTGCGATGGCTGAAAATCTGGTAAAACCGGGGAGGAAAGGGGCGGTCCGAGGGGGGTAAACCAGTTGGTTTCGGCGAAAGCCGCTTCGTTCAGTACCAGCAGCTCAAGCGTATCGCCCACGCAACTCCCGCTCAGGGCTGGTTGCGGAAGGGGAGGCACGCGCACAGAAAGCTGCAGGGTATCCGTATCTTCGCAGCCGGCTTCGTTAAAAGCATGCAAAATATAGCGGCCAGCCACATCCGGGCCGATGTCGGTAAAAACCAAAAGGCTGTCTGCCAGCATCTGTCCTGACGGGCTGGTCCAGAAATGCCCCTGCCCGCCGGTGCCTGCCAGCTGAAAAGGCTCACCCTCGCAAAGGGTAACGTCCGGCCCAGCATCCGCAAAGTCCGGGTTTTCTACCCGAAAAGAATCCAGTATCGTGCAGCAGTCATCCTCAGCCCGGAAGTAATACCAGCCTTCGTTGCCATCCAGGCTACGCTCTGCGGCAGTTCCGTCCTGTTGCCAGCCATGGCCGTCCGACCAGGAGGCGGTGTAGCCATCCGCGAAGCAGCCGTCGGGCAATACCGCCGACATCTCAATCAGCCCCTCGTTGCAGTTGAGCTGCAGGCTGGCTTCTACCGGGCAGGCCTGTAAAGGCTCCAGGCAGTGTATGTAGGTAGAAAATTCTGTAGAGGCATTACCGGGGTCGCTGTACACACTGTACGCCACTTCCCAGCCGATGGCACAAAACGGGACCTCGCCGCTCAAACGGCCAACGCCGGCCAGGGTCTGCAGATTACCCGGCAGCGCAAAGTCGGGCTGCCCCTGCGACTGAATCCACATATTCATCGTGTTGATATCGCTCACTTCCTCTACCAGGAGGGTGGCACCATCCAGCAGCGCAAAGCCATTCACACAATTCAGGCAATTGCCAAAGCTGAGCTGCCCGAGGCTTTTCCGGCTGCTGTCCGGCAGGATCGCCAGCACCTCCACGCGGTCTACCTGCTGCCCGCCGAAGGCGTTGACGTCCACGAGGTAGCCGTAGCGCTGTGGCCCGGCAGAGAAGAATTCGGTATAGAGCAGCGTATCGCGGTTTTGGTTGCTGCTGCCGTTGTTGTTATCCTGCGGGTCGATGTAAGCCTGCCCGCAGTTGCTAAGCACAACCGGGGCCGACTGTGCAGAAGCATTGCTACAGGCGATCATTCCCAAAATGCAGAGTACAGGCAGTAATAGCTTTACGTCCATCCAGTTAGCGTTTGACGGCGGTCATATGGCCTGCCGCATATCTGGCCGGCCCTTATTATATCGTTAATGGGGGTCCTGTCCGGAAGCGCTGCCCGGCAGGTGTGTGGGTGTGTGGAGATTATGATGGTTGCCCCGCTTTGCAGAGCGGATGTAAAAGTAGTACATTTTGCAGAGAAAGTGAGCGGCCGGAGGGCTAGTTTTTTGATAGGCAGGCAAGAATAACTGTGAGGCAGTTATAATATAAGGAGTGGGAAAGTACGGTTCGACCCGGCAGCATGGCGGGCATGGGGCGTTAACACTTAGCCATTCATATTTTCTATCTTTGCCAAAAAGTTGACAATGAGCGCGCTGCGCGGCTTATTCGGCGGAGCTTTTCAAATTCTTCACGGCCTGGCAGCTACCCTGCTTCTGCTGGTAGCGCTTTTCGGAGGCCTGTATGTCTACCAAAACCACTGGTCAGAATGGGCGGAGCTGCCCGTCATACGTGAGATAACCGGCAACTACCGGCTAGGCCTTGCGGCTATCGGTGGCTTGTCGGAGCAGACGGTACAGCAGTTTCTGACGCTGGAGGAGAGCAGCGGGGCAGCAAAAAAAGTACGGCACCGCCTGCCTGGCCAGATTGCGGTGAGCTGGTCTGCTGAGACCATCCTGGACAAACTTCAGTTTTCCAAAGCCAAAACCCGGCAGGC
This sequence comes from uncultured Phaeodactylibacter sp., assembly GCA_913062745.1. Lineage (GTDB taxonomy): Bacteria > Bacteroidota > Bacteroidia > Chitinophagales > Saprospiraceae > Phaeodactylibacter. The sequence goes on along the minus strand of CAJXXJ010000079.1, from coordinate 3,371 downwards.
ACGCTACTTCACGGATTACATTGACCGGCACGCCGCTGACGCCATGCGCGATATGCTCTTCAGCAAAGTGCCGGCAAGCATCAAACTGGCACAGGCCCTGCTGGAATCGCGGGCCGGCCGTTCTGATTTGGCGAAAGCCACCAATAACCACTTTGGCATCAAAGCCCGGCCGGGCCGTAGCGCCCGGGAAAAAATACGTGCCGGCAGGATCGAGAAGCTATACGACCGGGAGTTTTTGCCCGTCGCCCCCGCAGTAGGCGCATTCCGCTTTCACGATGACCACACCTACGACCGCTTTGAAACTTATCACAACGTAGCCGACAGCTACGAGCGGCACAGCCAGTTGCTGAGCCGTAAGTGCACCCCCGGCCGCATCGGATGCTATAGTTGGATATGGGAAGCGTTCCCTCCCGGCAAGCACTACGACATCCGGCAGGCCGCCCGGCAGTACTTACCCGCCAGCGGCATCGCCCCGGAGCAATTCTACGGCGGCGAGACTTACGTTCCCTACTACGCAGCCTGCGCTGCCGGGCTGAAGATGGCCGGTTACGCAACGAGCCCTACTTACCACAAAAAAATCACGTACCTTATAGAAACTTACGAGCTCTGGCGGTTCGACCTGGACTTGCTGCAACAGCTCGAAGACCATCCGGAATTATTTAACCACTAATTCATTATTACCATGAAACATCAGTATCCGCAATCTACCCGTCAGAACAGCCTGGGCGGCCTGTTAAAGTTGTTGGGCGCTATCACCGCCCTTATCCTCCTCATCGGCTTTATGGATAAGGCCGGCATCAAAGTAGTGATGGACAAAAACCAGACCGCACATACTCTCGATAGCCGAATGCCCGAAAATGACGGGCAGGAAAACCGACACGAGACCCGCACCATAGACCTTGACCGTACTGCAACGGAGCGGCCCGACTACCGCTCTTCTTCTCAGCGCAAGCGCCCGGCTATGAGCGATAAGGAATGGGTGGAGCAATTTGCCGGTTTTGCCCGCGAGCAGGCCCTGCAGCGTGGGGTGCCGGCTGGCATCACACTGGCTGCCGGACTGGAAGCAAGGCATCAGGGCAAGCGCATCGACTCCCGGCAGGAGCTGCTGCAGGAGGTAGTCGCCCCCCTCTCCCGCCTCAAGCAGGAAGTACCACAGGACGCCATGCGGGCCTATTTTAAGTATTCAGCCAACAGCGAGCGCTGGGCGCAGGGGCTGGGCCGCTACAGCCGCTTTTCTGAGCAGGGCCTGATGGCGCAGCTTAGCAGGTTTGGCTTAAATGAACAGGATGAAATTGTAACCGATCGCCTCCTTAACCGTACAGATACGGAGCGCCGCTCGGCAGAAGTGGCTGATGCAGTCACCTCCCGCCGTGTGGAAAAGCGGGAAGCGGCACCCCGGCAGCCGGAGCAGCGCTCTGAAGCGCAGGAAGAAGACCCCGCCCTGGAAGAGTGGGAGGCCTTCTACGAAGAAGAGGTAGGCCGGGAAGTAGCCCGCGAAATTGCCAGGCGCAAACTGCGCAGCGGCGAGTATATCAGCGAGGAGGATATGGAGGCCCTGGTAGAGGAGACCAACCAGGAAACCGGAGAGACGATGCAGCACAACATCGGACTGATGGGCCGCCGCATCAATCCGGACCACGCCGATGCCGGCAAGCTGTCGGATATCACGCGGCCCGAGAACGCACAGGCCCGGCAGGAGCTGTACCAGCGAAAGCTGCGGGAGCACCGGATTGCCCGGGATGGCCAGAAATAAATTTTGGCGTAAGCTGTTAAATTCAGGAAATCAATGCCTTGCAAATGTCACAAATATGAACAATATGTTATATTTGTGCCCGGTAACGGCTATGAGACGACCTGATTTGCCTGATACCTGTACACGAAAACCGGCGCTGCAGCCCCTTCGGCCCGTTACCTTTACTGGCTGCTCCGTCTGATCGTATAGGTTAATGTCAACGCGGTATTCGTGAATCAGGGGCACCTCCCTATCCGTTCACGGAACGGCAACTGCACTACTTGAGGACACCATTTGAAGTCACCCAACAGGGTTAAAGCTGGCTTTGCGTACAACTATTCGTAAGCCAGAAGCTTATGTTTTCAATGATTACTCAGCCACTGCCGGCCGGGGCTTGCGCTTCGGGCAGCAAAAGCACATAGCAATTGATATGAAAAAGTACATCCCATCTACGCTCCTATTAGCCTGCTTGCTATTGATTTCAGGCAGCATTTATGCACAAAGCCTTTCCGGCATCTTTGAAAAGGAAGAACCGCAGTTCTTTGCCCGGCTCACGCCTACTCAGGTGCCCGGTGAAGTACAGCTGGTTTTTCACTTTACCCACAGCAAAATCCGCGAGCTCGAACTTTCCGTCTGGATACAGGACCTCGGGGCCAACCTGCAGGACAGTGAAGAAAAGATGCTGATGCGCGGCTTGCATACCATCGGCAACCGGCATCGGGATACCGTCCTGCTGACCGGGCTTTCGCCGCGCCATTTTTATAATATTGGTGTCGACTATCAACAGCCTTCCGCGCTGGTGCGCAAATTTGAAGGAAAAGTCATCCGGGAGCACTACCGCTACCCGGGCAGTACGGCAGAAACAACGCCGCAGCTGGCAGAAAAGTCAGTGCCGGCGGCTCCTGCTCCACAAGCTTACAACCAACCGCCACAGCCACAGCAGGCTCCTCCCTGCGAAGACCCATCCCTGAATATTCAGGTAGACCCGGTCGGCTACTGTGGTGCCCTCAACCGACCCGCCGTCATTATACTGTGCAACAACTGCCAGGGCGTGCCCTGGGATTTCAGCGTGGAAGTCCGCACCGAAGACGGCAAATGGCAGTCCACCCGCGTGGATGGCCGCCCGCAAGCCGCGCTCGGCGTTTCTCCACGCACGGAGCCTCTGTGTATGATCAACCCGGGCGAATACTACCTGCGGGTACTGGCCTGGGGCGAAAACTGCTCTATGCCGGTCATCAGCACCCTCGGCACAAAGATACAGGTAGGGGAAGCCGCCGAAGACCGCTTTACACAGCGCTCCGGCAACCTGCCCTCCCCATACCGGCAGCAGCCGGCAGCAGCAGTCAGAGTACCGGAGGTCTGCGGCGCTACAGCTATTGCCACGCTCACGGGCAAAACCATCCGCGGGAGTGTGATGCTGCCGCCGGATACGGAGTGCAGTCAGTTCAACCCCTACATCAACCTGACTTATGTGCACCCCGGCTACCGGGATATCAATATCGGAGATATTCCGCTTTACGGCGGTATCGAAAAGCCGTTCGAACTCGATCTTGATGAGCAGGACCTGACTCGCGGCATTCATACCCTGAAAGCCACCGTATTCCTGCAGCACCCTGACCTTACCCGCCCCCTAGCAGCC
>CAJXXJ010000078.1 GCA_913062745.1 uncultured Phaeodactylibacter sp. | reverse complement strand
TTTTCCTCTTCCATTTTGCGCAAAGCGTCACCCGTGAAGGTACGGGGCGTGAGGTTGGTCTCGAGGTTAAACCGGGCCAGCTCTGTTTCTACCCAGTCGTAGTCCTTCATCTCTTCCAATGCCTCCATCGCGATTGTGGCCGGCTTGAAGGTTTTATGGTGGACCAGGCACATTTCCTGCTCGGCGCCGATGCGCACAATATCGTCCTCAAACCAGTTGTGGTCCAGCATATATTCGAAGGCCTGCACATCACTTAGCAGCTTTTTGACAAACTGCTGCATAGCATCAGTATTCTGTACGAGGGATACTTTTTGTTCACCCATGAGGAAGCGGTGGTTTAGTCGGTTAAGTAGTATTATCGGGCGGCCAGCCTGCAGCCTGGACCGCTGACCTTAAATATAGCCGATAATTTGAAGGATGGGTGAATTTTCCGACATTTCTTTTGCCGGGCGAGCCTGCCGGGCAAAATTAGTGGCTCAGGAGAGGCGGCCGGCGATATATGCAGTAGTCCAGGCGGACTGAAAGTTGTAGCCTCCCGTAATGCCGTCTATGTCGAGGACTTCGCCGGCAAAGTAAATATTGGGGCAGCTTCGGCTCTGCATGCTCTTGAAGTCAATGCTGCTCAGGCTGACGCCGCCGCAGGTCACAAACTCTTCTTTAAAAGTAGTCTTGCCAGAGACTTCATAGACATCGTTAGTGAGCAAATGAGTAAGTTTGTTGATGCCCTTTTTGCCGAGCTCTGACCATTTTTTGTCAGCCGGCAGCTCTGCTTTTTCCAAAAGAAAGTGCCACAGCCGTTTTGGCAGATCATAGGGCCGCAGGTTGGCCGCTGCTTTCTGGGGGTGGGCTTCCGCCAAATCCTGCAGTGCGTCGGCCACGGCTTGTGCATTGCGCTCATTGGCCCAGTTAACCTGAGCGCGGAAACGGTACCCCATCTCACTTAATGTACGCGCGCCGAAGGCAGACAGCTTAAGGATAGCCGGACCGCTCATGCCCCAGTGCGTGATGAGCAGCGGGCCGTCGGATTTGAGTTTGGTGCCTTGTATGTCTACCTGCACCTGCTCTACCACCACGCCCATTAATTCGGTGACACGCTCGCCGGGCATATTGAAGGTGAACAGCGAAGGCACCGGGTCTTCGATCTCGTGCGGCATCTCCTCCAGCCACTCGAGCCCGCGCCGCTTGGGGGAGCCGCCGGTAGCCACCACCACCCGGTGAAATACTTCCGGCTCCGGTTGGCCTTTGCGGAAATGCAGCCGCCACTGATCATCGGGCAAGCGCTCCATGCCCACTACGCCGGCCTGCGTTTTGATCTGTATCCCGTGCCGCCGGGCTTCCGCCAAAAAGCAATCGATGATCGTCTGCGAATCCTGCGATACGGGGAATACGCAGTTATCTTCCTGCGTCATCAGGGCAACGCCACGCTCTTCAAACCAGCGCATCGTATGGGCGGTATTGAATTCCCGAAAGGCCTTCTTAAGTTGCTTGCCGCCCCGGGGATAGGCTTTCGCCAAAGTAGAAATAGAGGTGCAGCCGTTAGTCACATTACAGCGGCCACCACCGGATATCTTCACCTTTGCCAGTAGTTTGCGCGATTGCTCAAAAATGGTAACCTGTGCCTGCGGATGATGCTCGGCTACGGACAGCGCAGCAAAAAAGCCCGCTGCTCCGCCTCCAATGATGGCGACTTTCATGCCTGAAATAATTTGAGGTGCAAAGATAGTGTTTTGTAAAGGATTGGCGCTGCTGCCGCACCGTTTCAGACTTAAGCGCTAATTTTACCGTTAGGAATGAAGCAGTAATAAGTTGCGCTTTTGAAAAAGGGTATTTTATCACAAGACAATGCAGAAAACGATAAGTTATTGCTTCTTCATTCCTTAAATCCTAAAATGGCATCACATGCGTATTTACTACCTGCTTGGCTTTTTCCTGCTGTCCATGATAGCCTGCCGGCAAGACAACCGGACTCCGCTATTTGACCTTTTCTACCCCAACCTGCGCTTCACCATACAGGCAGGCGAGAACCCGCTGCTGCCGGGGGCCTATGTACGGCAGGGTATTTCAACCAACATCAGCAACTTGCTGCAGGAGTTTGGCACCGATACCATGAGCATCGGCGAGATTAGCGCCCTTGAGGCCCGGATCGTTTCGCTCAACGGGCTGGAGTACGACTTTTTGAGCGCCATTTCCGTGCGTATCTGTGAGGACGGGCCCGAGCCTTGCATACAGGCAGATGAGGTGTTCTACCTCGACCGACTGCAGGAGTTTCGCGAAGATGAGGTGCTGCAGCTGCTGCCTGGCCTGAGAAACGCCCGGCGCGTGCTTATCAAAGAGGACTTCAGGCTCGAAATTGTGGTGTTTTTCGCCTTTTCTCCTCCCGCCAATTACGAGTCACAGCTGAATATGACTTTCCGGGCGTACGAGTAAAAAAAGCATCCCCTGCCGGCGGGCTGCCGACAGGGGATGCTTATGCTCTGTTTACACTTTTGCCTTAGCGCACCAGAGAGACATCTCCACGGTACACCAGGCGGACGCCATCCAGGAATACTACTTCGATGACGTAGACATATACTCCTTTGTTGAGCGGCTCACTGTTGAAGCGGCCCTCCCAGAGGGGTAACCCTCCCTGGCAGAACAGGCCATTGCTCACATCCAATCCGGCATTTTCGTACACCAGGTTACCCCAACGGTCGAATATGCGGGCAGTAGCTATGTTAGTCACGCCCGTGCAGGGGTAAATCCGGAACTCATCATTGACCCCGTCACCATTAGGAGAGAAGGCGTTGGGGATGTAAATATTCCGGTTAGCGTCCAGCTCCACAAAGATGGAGCCCGAAGCCCGGCACCCATTCTCATCCACCACCGTCAGGGTGTACTCCAGTGATTCCAGCGGTGCGACGATGGGCCGCTCCACAGATGGGGAAGACAGGTAGTCTGACGGAGTCCAGATAAAGGAATCGATTACTGTGCCCAGCGGTGTTATGACCGGCTCCAGGCGGGTGGTGGAGTCGCCCAGTTCTACCTCAATATCATTCGGGTTGAAGTCGACTATAATCTCCTCCGGCTGATCAATGCTCACCGTATCGAAAGTAGAGCAGCCATTCGGGTCAAAGATTTCGACAAAGTGCAGGCCGTCCCCGAACAGGTCGGCGGGCACACCCGGCGTCAGCAGCAAGCCGTTGCCATCCACCATATAACGGTAATCGCTCAGCGTAGTGCCGGCACCGCCAAAGATGGTATCAATAAAAAGCAGGGTGCTGGCATCGAAGCAGGGCGGGTCTTCCGGATCCGGGATGACGGCCATGATTTCCGTCGGCTCCGTCAGCGTGATGGATACGGAATCCTGGCAGCCCAGCGAGTCGGTGATCGTCACCACGTAAGTACCAGCCGGCAAGCCGTCCGCAAAACCGAGACTGGTGGATGCGTTGGCCGGCGGCACGTTGGCAGAGAAGGAGAATGGGTTGTCGCTTACTCCATTAATGTTGTCATTGAAGTTGTAGCTCACGGCAATTTGGCCATCCTCTTCTCCGAAACAGGAGACATCGCGGGTGCTGCCCTGATCAACGGACAGGATAAGCGGGTCTGGCTCGTCGATAGGGATTTGCGCCTCAAGCGGACAGCCGTTGCCATCCTCTACTTCCACCGTATATTCTCCGGCTTCCAGGCCCTCTACGGAATTCCCCGTTTCGCCCAAATCCGGCCACAGGTAGACAAAGTTGCCTACGCCACCGGTAGCCGTGACAGTAATGGAGCCATCACCTTCCCCGGCACAGCTCACATCGTTGGCATCTACGATCAGGCTCAGCGGTTCGGGGCTCGGGATAAAGACCTCCGCGGCCTGCGTACAGCCATTCTCATCGGTTACATTCACGATTTGCGTGTCGCGGCACAAATCCGTACCGGTAGAGGACATGACATCAAGGTCAATCGTACCCGCTTCCCAAATAAAATTGAACAGCCCGGTGCTGCCGTCTTCGTAGCTGGCCGTAGCGGTGGCTGCTCCATCGCATACGCTGGTAAAGCAGGTAGCGCCCTGTATATCCGTAAATTCTACCACAATACCGGCCGGGTCACTGACTTCCTGCGTCCCGGTCGCCGGAGTACAGCCGTTGGCATCCGTTACGGTCACGTTGTAAGTACCTGCAGCCAGGCCGGGGTACAGTGGGTTGCTGAGCGTTTGGTCATCCCACTCGTAGGTATAGGGTGCAGTCCCTCCGCTGACATTAACCACCAGGTTACCGTTGGATTCGCCCACACAGCTCGGAGAAGTGGCTACAATACTATCGATAACGAGCGGTGCCGGTGCAACCACAGCTGCGCTGTCCACCGTAAAGCAGCCGTCCTCGGCGGTAATCGTCACAATATAGATCCCCGGAGAAAGGCCGGAAATACCGGTGCCGGTGCCGCCGGTGCTCCATTCGTAGGAAGCGATGGGCGCGCCGCCCTGTACAGCCGTGACGTTCAGTACTCCATTGGTATCTTCTGCGCAGTCCAGCGTATCGTTATTCAGTACGGTTACGGTAGGCGGAGTAGGCGCCGTAATGTCAAAATCAGCAGTTTGCGTACAGTTGTTCGCATCCGTAACTTCTACGATGTAGTTGCCTTCGCTCAGCCCGGTAGCGATAGAGTCTGTCTGCATGTCCGACCACTCATAGCTGTAGGGGAAGGTGCCGCCGGTTACGCTGATGGTGATACTGCCATCGTTGCCGCCGTTATCGCAGCTCTCATTCTGCAGGTTTGCCAGCTGAATATCGAGCGGTGCAGGCTCGCCTACCGTAAAGGTATCCCTTGCGCTGCAACCGGCAGGGTCAGAGTCGGCAAATACGACTTCATAATCGCCCGGCTCCAGGCCAGTGATAGCCGGCCCGGTGAAAGTTGCGCCGGTCCCGATGTTGGTCCAGCTAAAGGAAAGCGGAGCTACGGCGGGGGCTCCGAAGGAAGTGCCATCTACGGTAATTGCCCCGTCGTTGCCGCCATTACAGCTTACATCCTGTAAATTGACCAGTGTGACGCCCAGTGTTTTCTCTGCACCTACCGTGTAGGTCCGTTGAATGGTACAACCGTTCGCGTCGGTCACCGTAAGGCTGTACTGCCCCGGCTCCAGGTCCGTTTGAGCATCAGAAGGAGCGGTGACCGTGCCCAGGGTTGCCCATTCGTAGGTATAGTTTCCATTGTCCGGCGACCCGCCCATGGCCATGACGGTGATAGAGCCATCTGTAGCGCCGGTACAGGCTGCATCATCAATGACTCCCGGGTCATTTTGCAGGGGCAAAGACAGGGCGGAAGGCTGGCTTAGCGTCACGCTTGCCGTAGTGCTGCACCCCTGCGGGCTGGTGATGGTTACGTTGTAGGGCATACCACCGTTGAAGCCTACGCTGTCTATGGTCTGTGTGGCCTGGCCAGTATTCCAGACGAAGATATAGCCCGGAGGCGTGGGGTTGACCACTACTCCGTCGATGACCGGAGTAACGGTGATGGAACCATCCTGGCTGCCGTTACAGCTTGGCTGCACCGTAGAGAAATCTGCACCCAGGTTAAGGCCATCGAGTATTTGCACTTCGATGGTATCCATATTAGCCGGCAGGTCGCTATCGGTGACGGTGATGGAGTAAATGCCAGACATGAGCCCACCCTCGGTAATGGTGTCTCCGGAAACGCCTACAGTGCCGGTATCATTCGGGCCAGTGGGAGGCACGCTGTTCCAGGCGTAGGTGTACGGCGCTACTCCGCCCGCGATGGTCAGGTCGAAGCTGCCATTGGAGCCGCCGCCGCAGGTCACGTTATTGCCAAATGCTTCGGCCAGCAGTATCTGATTCGTGATATTCACGCCACCACCACTCAGCAGGAACGGAAAATTGGAAAACGGGAAGTCCAGGTTGGCATTGCCCACTCCGATACTAGTCGGCGCATCCGTGATGTCGACTTCTGCGAAATCACCAAGGTTACCAATCACCTCGAAGCACACCTCAAACAGTACGCTGCCATCAGGCAGGTTGTGAGGAGTGAACAACAAATCGGCCCAGGCCACAGTAAGCTGCCCGTTATTGGTAAGGCCGGTATTAAAGGATCCGTTGTCAAATGAGGGCAGCGCAGTCGTGAGGTTGTCAATACTTTCAAAACTCAGCTCAAAGGGGTTCCATTGCATGGAGAACTGCGCATTGGTAATATTGGTAAAATTTTCCACCGTGACCGGCACGCAGACGATATCGCCGGGAGCGCCGTTTACCGTGCCTACGTTGAAGACAACCGGTACTTCTATAGTGTCAATCAGCCCACAGCTTTTGCCGTCCTCCACGATAAGCTCGTAGCGGCCGGGGCGGTCTACGGTATAACGGATAGTGTCTTCGTGCCCCGGGTTTGCAGTCACTACGGTACCCGCTGTGCCGGAGGGGTCCAGCGGATTGATGGTGATGTTATAATTGGTGGTGCCGTCAAACTCCGGCAGTCCGCCTTCCAGCACAAATGCGCCATCGAGGCCTGGCCCGGGGTTAACAAATTCTTCGGTCAGTTGGATGGCTTCCAGATAGACAACAGAAAAGGCTTCATCGATGCTGACGCTTACGCAGGGGCCGTCATTCTCGTAGGCCTGTATTGGGGCATTATCGACGGTGATGGGGGCAAACCAGAACTGAATCGGTGCCGGGTTGCCGCCGTTGTAAGCTTCCTGCAGCCCCCCGTTATTGATGAGGTCGAGGTTGCCGTTGCCGCCCGGCGTGGGTGCCAGCCAAATGCCGTTCGTTTGCGCAAAGGCGGTATTATTGATGATGAGCGGCGAAGTGGTATTGAGAGCCGGGTCGGCGCGGACCGCATCGATATTAGGGCCATCAACGGTAGGCACATCATCGTAGAAAGCATAAGCAATACCGGCGGGCGTGGCGGGCACGGGGTCGCCGGCGAGTGAAAAATCCATATTGTGCGTCAGCGGCAGGGTATCTCCAAGACACAGGTATATGGTGTCCGGATCTACATCATTACTCTGCCCGGAGAACGGGCCAAACCCCTGAATCGTACCGGCATCGTTTTCGGTACAGGGTGCCCGCAGCCCGGCGGAAGCGCCCCCTTCAATGATGATATTCGTTGGCGTTTGCCCGTACAGCCCGGCGGTAGCCAACAGCATTACGGCAAGAGGAAGGAGTGTCTTTTTCATCGTTGATTATTAGTATTGAATGTCGTTTATGGGATGTAGAAAATCCTTATAGATGCTATGTTAGCACCTCTTAATGCCTGAGGGAGCAGCGGCTTACCTTGCGGGCGGCCCTGTTTTCCATAACGGCACAGCTCTTATACGGCACGCTACACAGACTACGCTGCCTGCCGTTTAGCTGCTTGCCGGACGGAAACCAGACAGACGATAGCTCCTGCATAGCCACCATAAGGCGACAAAAATAGGGATCGCACTACGACTATTGTAATTTAGACGCTTCTTTCACCGGCTGACGCAAGACATTTAGAGCCTGCCGGAATAGTCACGCTCCGCTACAAGGTGATTCAACGAGAAGAATTTGCCGGAAAGTATACTGAGGCCCGTCTTTGACACATCAAAGGCGGGCCCTTCTCCGGATTGCTAGTGGGGCAAAAATAAGTTTTCCAGAAGCCCTTAGTATGCCAGTAGCTTTTCGAGTTGCTTCCGAAACCGCTCCCGCGGCAGGAACTGCTCTTCCAGTGCTCCTGCAAACGGCACGGGGGTATCCAGGCTTGCTGCCCGCAGCACCGGGGCATCAAGAGACTCAAACAGGTGTTCGGAAATATAAGCGGACAGTTCTCCGCCTATCCCTCCTGTCAGGCAGTCTTCGTGCACGATGAGCACCCGGTTGGTCTTGCGCACCGTATCTGCTATCGCTTCATAATCCAGCGGGAGTAATGTACGCAGGTCTAAGATATCGGCATCAACCCCCATTTCCTGACAAAGCTCGAGCGCCCAGTGTACCCCCATACCGTAGGTGATGATGGACACTTCTTCTCCCTGCCGGGCCAGGCGGGCTTTGCCAATAGGCACGGTGTAGTACTCATCGGGCACTGCGGCGGTCAGGCGTCGGTACAAGGCTTTGTGCTCAAAAAACATGACCGGGTTAGGGTCTTCGAAACTTGCCAGCAGCAAGCCTTTGGCATCTTCCGGAGTAGACGGGTAGACCACTTTCAGGCCCGGGGTATGAAAAAACCACGCCTCGTTACTTTGGGAGTGGTAGGGCCCTGCTCCCACCCCGCCACCTGCGGGCATGCGGATGACTACATCGGCGGGCTGCCCCCAGCGGTAATGCAGTTTTGCCAGGTTGTTGACGATCTGATTGAAGCCGCAGCTTACAAAATCAGCAAACTGCATCTCCACCATAGACTTATAGCCTTTTAGGCTGAGCCCCAGCCCGATGCCAACGATCGCGCTTTCGCACAAAGGCGTATTGCGCACCCGCCCGGCACCAAACTTTTCCAAAAAGCCATCGGTAATTTTGAAGACACCGCCGTACTCCGCGATATCCTGCCCCATCAGGACGAGCTTATCATGCCGCTCCATGGCCTGCTCCAATCCGCGGGAAATAGCATCTACAAAACGTAATTCGCTACGCTGCCCGTTGTTTGACGGAGGCTGCGGCTGCGGCTGAAAGGGAGCATACACATCGGCTATTTCTGTATCAAGCTGTGCTTCCAGGGGGCTTTCGCCAAAAGCGACATCGAGCCCCTTGTTAATCTCATTTTTGAATTGTTTGCGCAGGCCGCTGATCTTATCCTCCGTCAGCAGCCCCTCCCCAAGCAGAAATGCCTGATAGTTGCTCAGGGGGTCCCGTTCGGCCCAATGGTCCATGAGCTCGTTGGGCACGTACTTGGTACCAGATGCTTCTTCGTGCCCGCGCATGCGGAAAGTTTTACACTCTACCAGCACCGGCTCCGGGTTTTGCCGCAGTTCTTTGGCCAGGGTGCTCAGCCGGGCATAGACTTCTAAAATGTTGTTGCCGTCTATAATTTCAGAGCGCATGCCATAGCCCTTAGCGCGGTCTGCCAGGTGCTCGCAGCGGTACTGTTCCTGTACCGGCGTGGACAGCCCGTAGCCATTGTTTTCGATGATAAAAATCACGGGAAGCTGCCAGACAGCTGCGGTATTTAGCGCTTCGTGAAATTCGCCTTCGCTCGTGCCGCCTTCACCGGTAAAAGCCAGCGCTACTTTGCCTTCGCCGCTCAGTTTGTGAGCCAGCCCTACACCAGCAGCCAATGACAGCTGCGGGCCCAGGTGGGAGATCATGCCCACGATATGATAATCCATAGTACCGAAGTGGAAAGAGCGGTCGCGGCCTTTTGTAAAACCGGAGGCTTTGCCCTGCCACTGCGCGAACAGGCGGTGGAGCGGCACTTCCCGGGTAGTGAAGACACCGAGGTTGCGGTGCATGGTAAACAGCAGCTCATCAGCCTGCAGCGCAGAAGCCGCACCGACGGAGATGGCCTCCTGCCCGATACCGGAGAACCACTTGCTAATTTTGCCCTGCCGCAGCAGCAAGAGCATCTTCTCTTCAATCATGCGTGGCAGCAGCAGGCGTTCGTAAAGCGTTAGCAGCACCTCATCGGAAAGGCCCTTTCGGTTGTAATTTATAAGGTATTGGGCAGCTTGGTCGATCATGGTTTTAGTTTGGTTGTGGCCGCAAATTTAGGGGTAGTACTACGAACTTAGCAATATCCTGCCGGAATCTTTTTAAGGCCTCCGCCCCGGAGAAATGTGCGGCAAGCTGCTTGCCTTACGATGCCAATCTCTATTTTTGCAAAAAAATTACCTACGATGCTAAGAACGATTATCATTACGCTAGTAGCCATCAGCTTTGCATTCACTGCCTGCCAAAGCGGTGGATCAGCCGATGGGACGGACGCGGGTGCGCAAGACAGCACCGGCATGGCTCAGTTTGCTGAGGATGAGGAATTTCAGGGGGCGCACGAAACGCCGGGCGAAGCTGACGCCAAGAATACCGGAGAGATGATTGAGTTCCCCACTTCTGACGGAGAAGCGGGCACTGCCTATGCTTTGATGACAGAAAACCCTACCAACGAATACCTGCTCGTTTTCCACGAATGGTGGGGGCTGAACGACCACATCCGGCAGGAAGCGGAGCGCTACTTCGAGGAGCTGGATTCTGTGAATGTTTTAGCACTGGACCTGTACGACGGGAAGGTAGCGCAGAAGCAAAGCGAAGCAAGCCAGATGATGCAGGCCGTAAAGGAGGATCGTATCCGGGCGATCATTCAGGGCGCACTTGACAAGGCCGGCCCGGATGCCCGCATTGCAAC